>CAZBCV010000050.1:0-17207 GCA_964490495.1 uncultured Aureispira sp.
GGAACGGTCAATATAAGAATCCAAATCATTGTTATAGGCTCTAAAACATGATTCCACAAGTTCTCCCTTCTGATTGTAATCGTCGTCTTTGTGGTAATATGTTTTTCCAGTCCACCAACTTTTACATTTTATCCCAAAGTGGTTGTTAGCTTCTTTTGCTAATCTGCTAGTACCATAATTGGATTCGTGCAGGCCTTGAGCCAAAGTGATACTGGCCGGAATACCTGTACGGTACATTTCTACAATGGCCAAATCTTTATAATTTTCTATATATACCGAAGCTAAATACTCTGTATTGTTGTTGAATGATAAAATGAAAAACAAACCTATAAATGTAATTACTCTAAATACCGACATGCTGTTGCTTTATTTTAAATTCAATATAATCAAATCTTATGCCAATTATGCTATTAAATTTTATAGTTTTTTATTAATATATAGATATACAGTTAGTTATGATATAAAAATAAATATAATATTATTTTGTATTTGGGTGTGGTAGCTATTTATATGACTTGCTGAATCCAAAAGAAAATGGTTGATTTGAATTAGGAATGTGCCAAATAGTTCAAGAAATATAATATATCTGTATCTTTACACGTTTTTTTCAACCAATGTAAAAATTAGTATTTATGATTCGGCCAATATTTAGAATATTCATTTTTATAGTCAGTGGCATATTGTCTCATGTAAGTATATATAGTCAGGACAATATTAAAGTAAATACATCCAATTCTTTGGATAGGTACATGCAACAATTTATTATCAATGGCAAAAACAATGAAAATATTAAAGCTTGGAGGATACAGATAATCACTACGGATAATAGACGTGAGATGGAGCAAAGTATTGAAAAATTCAAAGCTATGCATCCGGAAATTGGTTTGGATTGGAAACATATAACTCCCTATTATCAAGTGAGAGTGGGACATTATGAAAATAAAAATAAATTAATGCCTTTTTTACTTGAGCTCAAAAATACATTTCCTGCGGCGACTCCGATATATGATTCAGTGAGTAAAAGATCCTTAGTGAATAATTAATGGATAATTAATGGGTTTAAAACAACAAGGAATAGATAAATCATTTGACTGGATAACAACATCTGTATATCTTAGTCTTCTGTTTATTGGATGGTTTATGGTATTTTCTACACTATATGATGAAGCCATACCTTATGCTTTTTTAGATCTTTCAAAACCCATGGGTATTCAATCTATGTGGGTTATCCTCTCATTATTTGTCTTTGTAGTCGTACAAGTGATTGATTGGAAGTTTTGGAATACATTAGCCTACCCATTTTATGTCTTAGCCATATTGAGTTTGATTTTAGTACTTTTTTTGGGGAGCGAGATCAATGGTGCAAAGGCTTGGTTTACATTTGGTAGTGTGTCATTTCAACCCGCAGAATGGGCCAAATTTGCCACTGCTATAGCTATAGCGAGTTACTTGAATTTTTACAAAAAACCTGTGCAGAATAGTACTAATTTTACTTTAGCACAATCTCTCTTTCTGATACCTATACTTCTCATTTTGTTGCAGCCAGATTTAGGTTCAGCATTGGTGTATCTGTCATTTTATATTTTATTGTACAGACGGGGAATGAATCCAACGTTTATTATTGTAGGTTTAAGTTTGGGCATAGTTTTCATTTTGTCATTAATATTTACACCACAATGGCTTATGAGTGTGTTTATGGTGGTGATAGGTATAATAATGATGATATCTTTTGAAAACACTCAGAAAGCCACAATTTTTGGATTGATATCAGTTTTACTTTGTGGAATTTTTATTTTTCAGAATGAAAAATTATTTGTTTTGATTTTAGGCATATTGATGATTCTTTATTATTCAATAATGAATTTGAAAGCCAAAAACCTTTCATTATTTTCGTTTATAATACCTATTGTCATAGGTGTCAATTTATTTTCATGGGGGTCGAGTTATTTATTTGACAATGTACTCAAACCCCATCAACAGGATAGGATAAATGTGTGGCTAAGGCCTGATAAGTGTGACCCACGGGGTTCGCTATACAATATTTTGCAATCCAAAAGAGCCATTGGTTCGGGGGGATTTTTAGGCAAAGGATTCTTGCAGGGAGAAATGACCAAACTCAAATATGTACCTGAACAATCCACAGATTTTATCTTTACTACTATCGGCGAGGAACAAGGATTTATTGGGAGTATTGGCACGATATTTCTTTTTAGCCTACTACTTTTTCGATGTATTATTATTGCGGAGAGAGCCAGTCTTGAGTTTATTAGAAATTATGCTTATGCTATTTTTGGTATTTTTTTAATACATTTTACTTTCAATATAGGAATGACGATGGGCTTATTGCCTGTTGTAGGTATTCCTCTACCTTTCATTAGTAAAGGGGGTTCTTCGCTTATTGCATTCACCATCATGATAGGTGTCTTAGTAAAAATGGACCAGGCACGTATCAGATAAATAATTTTTTATGAGGTTTGAATTACAAAAACTAGATGCTCAGTCATCTGCACGCGCAGGGGTATTAAAAACAGATCACGGTGATATTCTCACTCCAATATTCATGCCTGTGGGGACACAAGGCACTGTAAAAGGTGTGCATCAAAAAGAATTGACAGAACAAGTTCATGCACAAATTATTTTGGGCAATACTTATCATCTCTATCTCAGACCTGGCACGGATATTCTTCAAAAAGCGGGTGGATTGCATAAATTTATTAATTGGGACAAGCCTATTTTGACGGATAGTGGTGGATACCAAGTTTATTCTCTCAAAGGCATGCGAAAAATAACCGAGGAAGGCGTCAAATTTAGGTCACATATAGATGGGTCAAAACATTTTTTTTCACCCGAGAGTGTTATGGACATACAACGTATTATTGGAGCTGACATCATTATGGCTTTTGATGAATGTACGCCCTATCCATGCGATTTCAAATATGCTATGAGGTCCATGCACATGACACATCGATGGCTCAAACGCTGTATAGATAGAATAGATACCACGGAACCTATTTATGGTCATCATCAGATATTTGCTCCTATTGTTCAAGGAAGTACATACCCTGAACTGCGTAAAGAATCAGCACATTTCATTGCAGAACAAGGTCGGGAACTGAATGCTATTGGTGGCTTATCGGTAGGCGAACCACATGAAGACATGTACGCAATGACTGAATTGGTCACTGAGATTTTGCCTCAAGATAAGCCTAGGTATTTGATGGGAGTAGGTTTGCCAGAAAATATATTAGAGAGCATCGCATTGGGGATTGACATGTTTGATTGTGTGCTTCCTTCTAGAAATGCGCGACATGGGTTGCTATATACTTCAGAGGGTATCATCAATATCAAAAATGCTAAATGGAGTGATGATTTTAGTCCTATCGATATTCATAGTCCTGCAGAAACAAGTAGGGTACACACCAAAGCTTATTTGAGACATTTATTTAAAGTTGAAGAATTGTTGGCAGCACAAATTGCGACTTTACATAATTTAGCTTTTTTTTTATGGCTGGTCACAGAGAGTCGCCAACGAATATTGGATGGTACATTTACGCCTTGGAAAAATCAAATGGTCAAATCGGTTAGTCAAAGATTGTAATGACGGTTTGGATAACATTTTTATAGATTGAAGCGTTAGAAAGATTATGAAGATATTGGATTGGTATATTATTAAGAAGTATTTGAGCACTTTCTTTTTTATCATGATGTTGATAACGATGATTGCTGTATCTATCAATTACTTTGAATGGGCTGATAAATTTCTGAATTCAGGCTTGTCTTTTCCTCAGATAATGTCGCAATACTACTTTAATTTCATCCCTTACATCAATGGATTGTTATGGCCTTTGTTTGCTCTGTTGGCGGTTATTTTTTTTACTTCCCGCATGGCCAAAAACTCGGAGATTATCAGCATGTTGAGTGCCAAAATTAGTTATTCAAGGCTACTAAGACCTTACATGATAGGTGCGGGCATTATAGCTATTTTGCTTTGGATTGGCAACAATTATGTAATTCCTAAAAGCAATACAAAAAAGAATGATTTTGAAGTGAAATATATTAAATCCTCACTTAAATCTACTTTGGATCACAATATTCATTTTTGGCTTTCCCCACAAGAAAAAGTTTATATTCGCTCTTTTTCAAGTTATGACACAGTAGGTCGAACATTTAGGATAGAAAAATTTGAAGGCCATCAATTGGTAGAGGTCATCAAAGCCAATAGGTTGATTTATAAAGGTGCTCCCAATAATTGGAGACTTGAAAGTTATGAGATTAGAAAATTCAATGACTTGAAGGAAGAACTTGTCATTAACAATTCTGGATTTTTAGATACTACATTTAATTTTGTACCTGAAGATTTTACGAGATACGCCAATCAAATGGAGCTTATGACATCTTCAGAATTAAGGAGGTTTCTAAAATACGACCAAGCTAAAGGATTAGATTCAGGAAAAAAATATAGTATTGAGCTTTATAGAAGAACTGCCGATCCTTTCACAATATTCATCCTTACACTCATAGGAGTATCAGTGGCCTCAAGAAAAGTGAGAGGCGGAATGGGTTTTCATATTGCAGCAGGAATTGTCATAGGCGCATCATTTGTAATATTGTCAAAGTTTAGTACCACTTTTTCTACAAATATGGCCTTACATCCTATAGTAGGCGTGTGGATACCTAATATGTTTTTTGGAGCTATAGCCTGGTATATGGTGAAGACGGCACAGAAGTAGGGCTATGGGCTTAAACCAAAAAAATGCAGTTTCATTATTTCAAAAAATAGATGTATTTGGGACAAAAAAGTCATCATAGTATTTTTTAGGCTAAGTAATATAAAAAAAAACGAGATACCATCTGAATAAAATGATATCCCGCTCTGCTTGAATTGAATAAGAAGTTTTATTTTTATTCTTTCACCACTAATTTGTGGGTAAAAATATTCTGGTCAGTATGTATTCTAACTAAATATATGCCATTTGTCATATATTGTTCAGTATTACACTCCATTTTATTGCCTTGATAAATAATGTCCTTTGTGCTGAATGTTTGTATAATTTTGCCTTGTATATCGAAAATTTCTATGTGGTTAATAATGGTAGAAAGGTCAGGTTTTTCTATAAAAAATGTTTTACCGTTGCTAGGGTTGGGAAATATCTTTACATTCTGAGGCGAATAAATATTTTGAGTACTAGATATTCTATTTCTAAATTTAAAATCCATTCCTATTTTTGTGCTGTTTAAATTTGAATGTGTAGTGGCTTCTGAGGTCAATAATTTTTCAGAAACTTGCAACATATCACTTATCCATCCTGTATTTTTGGGCTTTATGACAAGCGTAAAAAGGACTTCATCTTCACCCACAGTTTTGAAAGGATCACTGTATTCCAGCCATGCTATTTTTATATAATTGCCTTGATTGTTGAAAGCGTTTTTTAAATCAATAGCTCCATTTTTTAATTCAATTATTTCTGCATTTTGGACCTCAAAAGCCATTTGAAATGCCGATACTTCTTTGAAATTTGAAGCATATATTTCCAATTCATATTCCTTGTTTCCTACTACTTGTTCTTCGTAGGCCCATAATTGAAGGCGTTCTGGGATATTAGTCTCTACTAATTTTGCCCACACATCACCATGAGATATCCATTGATTATTCTTTTTGTAACGTAAAGAGAATTTTTTTATTTGACCACTATGGGAACTATCGAATATAATGGATGATTTGAATTCATTGGGTACATACGCTATTTCCATATTAGAATATCCTTGAGGTAATTGAAGTCCGAATTTGTGAAAATCTTTTGCAAAAACTGTGTAGGCATTGTTTGTAAGGAAAACATTGATAGTATCGTTAATCGCAAAATTGGAGGTATCAATTATCTTCTTTTTTTGGACGCGCACAAGGCAAAAACTTTGGGAAGTCAAATCGTAAATAGTTATGATCTCATTTAGGGGTGCTTCATACTTAAATAATCGAATAGAATCTCTTACATCATTTTTATCAAAACTGTATTGATGGCCTTCTTTAGGATTCACCAAGAATGTTTTGGCATGCACATATTTAAAATTCTCACCAAACTCTAAAATGAAATCATTGTGGCAAATGTGGTCAAAAGTGGAATCTATTTTAATGATTTGATAATGCTGTAAAATTTCACCATTCACCCAATTTAAAGATTTCCAAGTTCTTATTATTTTCTCACAATGGACAATGGTATCATCACTGCTAGTGAATTTTACAAATGAAACACAAGGATCTGAAACAAAGGGTTGGCCTGTTTCTAAGTTCTTGTCACATGAAGGAAGTATAATGTTTTTGGGCCATGTGATGTCACAAGTTGTCGTTTGCTGAGTAGGTTGCAATTGTAATTTATTAGCATGTATCAGACATTCTCCCTTTTCAAAGGTGGCTCGCGCGGGACTTTTTGAGTCTATTTTGATCAGGTCCTTAACAAATGAACTTTTGTTGGCTTTTATCTTAAGCTTAAATAAATCTGTGACGCCATTAAAAACTGAAATACTTCCCCAAACACATTTTACTCTTTGATTATTTTTATCAAAAGATGCATGAGGGCTACTTATGTTTTCAAGGGCAATAAATTCTGCATCTTGAGCAAGAAGACTAAATTCCACACCTAAGTATTTATTGTTTTTATCTAAATAGAAGAGCACTTCTACAATGGAATCTTTTGAGACAAATGGATTGTCAAACGCTACAAAATTTTTAACATCTGTAGTGTCAGGGCAATTTTTAGGGCAAAAGTCCGCAATAGACTCATTGATATGACCTCTCTTACTTACCGTAATAGGAAGTTGGGTTTTGCCCTGACTTAAGTTTTTGATATGATGTTCTTCATAATTGGTATTGGGCCAAGTGGGGTTATTAAATTGTATCCAATTTGAATGGTCACTATAGTTTGTTTCTTCCAATAATAATTTCCACATATCCGAAACATCTGAGGCAGTCAATCTACCATCAATATTCATGTCGGCCACTCTGATGACGTTTTCGTTAGGCAATGAATTAATCCCCAAAATATGTCTTTGAGCCAAAATTACATCTTTTACAGATAGATTATGATTTAAGGGTTTTTCTATATCCACCCGCACATAATAATCTTTACCTTCAGCCAAAGAGCCAAAAATAGCAGGATTCTCATTTTTAGATGTGAGAAAAGTAGAATTAGTGCCATTAGTCTCATAAAGATTGATCTGTAGTTTTTCTTTAATGAGGTCACCGCATGCACTTTGTACGGATACATTTAATTCAGCATTTTGGCCCATCAGTAGGCTCGAAAACAACAGTGATAATACTATGAAATAATTTTTCATGATTTAAGATTTTTTTGAAATAAGTTAATTAATACCTATGCGAACCATTGACGTCTCCAATTTTAATGGTGTAAAAGTTAAGGTCGGCTTTGTCTTCATTGAGGTCATTGATTATGTATGTGTCATTGCTGATGTCTTCCACAGTTCTTACTCTGTAGCTTTCATTAAACCTATTGGTACGTCCCAAAATTAAGTTGTTAATTAATACTATATCAAAAACTGAAATAGAGCCATCTCCATCAACATCTGCCGCAATACTTTGGAGAGGTGATGTGAAACCTTGAATACCCAAAATATTTCTAATGATCAAAACTCTGTCTAAGGTGGAAACACCATTTAAGTCATCATTTCTGTCTAAGATTTCAATTTTTAGCGTGTAATTGTCACCTTTTTGCAATTGGGTGAATTCAAATTGGCCATCTCTTATATTTTGTCTATAAAGGGTGTCCTTGGATGTATTTTTAAGCACTGCCACAAATCCAAAGGATGGGCGCTCAGATATCGCTGGATTCCCGATACTACCCGAAAGCGTTAGAGTTTGTGAAAAGGCTAAGTACCCAATAAAGCTCAATAAGAAGGTAAGAATAAATGGAGTTTTCATGATTATGTGTTTAAAGTGATTTAATAAATAATTAGGGTTGAATAAAAGACGGAATGTCAGACTTTACCAACGCTCCGCCTTTTCCAAAAGTTTCCCTAATATTGCATCTTTAGTAATTTCTTTTAATGTTTGAGGGTCTTATGTTATTGTTTTAATATTTTAAAAACTGCTGTTTTGTTATCGTCTAATATAAGGTTGAGAAAATATTGACCTGAGGGTAAAGATTTAAGAGAAATAGAATTCACCTCTTGTATCATAGGTCCTTGCAACATTTGTTGGCCAGTAACACAGTATAATTTATATGAACCCACTTGAAAATCGATAAGTGATAAGTCAAAATTCAAAAAATCGTCAGTAGGGTTGGGGTAATAAGAGATTTTTAAAGGCTCTTTTTCCCATGCAATCGAGGAAATTCGGATGAAATTTTGACCCACAGTATGAAAAGTGGACACACTTTCTATGTCTTCTTTCAGGTCATAAAATATTCTAGTACTCATATTTATTTTTGTTTCGTTTTGCAGTCCTGTTCTCGGATATATGGAGAACTTTACAAAACCAGAACTCATACTTGCCAAATGAATGTCTTCAAATATTATCATTAATTCTCTATCTCTATTGAAAACAAAACGATAGGGATGACTCGATGCACCCATTTGTAAGGTAGTGATATCAAAATCTTCTGAAATGAAATTGGTCAACTTCACACTTTGAATTACGTCTTCATTGAAGTTAGAAAATTCAATAATATACTCTATTTGCGTTTCGTTTTCTATATATTTTTTAGGTCCTAAACCTTTGGGATGGGCTGTAATTGATGCACTTGATTCTGAATCTGTACTCTCCATACACAGTTTGTCTATAAAAATATCTTGGTCACTTTCTGGGAAAATATTGACAAACCCTATGCTGAAGTTGTCACCTTGTCGGGTCGTACAACCTTCAATGGCCAGTGTTGCCGTTTTGGAAAGATAAGGAAAATCAGTGGGTTGTTGTACAAAAATTCGATATGTTGACCCATTAGCTGGAAATTCTATTTCAGTCAATGCCTGAGCTAATAGTTCAATGGTGCTACCTATTTTTATGACTTCATCTTCTGTGACTATATATCTTTCACTTTGGAGCATATCACCTTGTCCCACATTAGCGATTTCAAATTTCACTTTGCCATTGGTAGAGTCACACGTGCTTTTGACTTCTATTTCAGCACCTGACCATGTAGAAGGTATGAAGCACGGGTTTGTATCATTAGCTTTTGCTGTCACACAATGTGTCTGCCCTGTTTTCCCATCGCACGATAAAAATAATTGTACTTCTATTGTATCCTTTTGATAAACCTCCAGAGTTCCTATGTTTAAAATTATCGAATTGGGCGGTAAACCGATAATTTGCCCATTAGAGCTGACGAAAGACAAAGCTTCATCATATTCAATGGTAATTTCAACATTTTCGGCGGTTTGAGTACCTTGATTCTCTATAAGAAGATAATATTTATTGTTGGCACATACTTTTAAGCTTCCCACAGATAAATCAGTTCTTATTCTTGGGCAATCTATGAAGTCGGACGCTAAAAAGTACACCATTTCGGGGTCTTCTTGAGTCACAGTGGTTCTAATAATATCTTGACAAGTACCCCATATTTCACTTTTAGGGATGATGCGCAAGGTGTAAATACCTTCTGGCACAATAAACTCAAAAAAACCTAGTTCATCTGAATTTCTGTAATACTTTTTACTGAGATAGCTCAATTCTACTAACCACCCATCTAAGCCTTTTTCATCGCTATCTACTGTACAGTTTTTATTGGCATCATAGATGACTCTACCTCTCATTTTTCGGCCATTGGGTGGTATTATGATAGGTGTTTCTTGATAACACAATGTTTCTTGGTTGTCATTTACAAACTCTATTTTGAATAATTTATCATTGATCCGTGAATAAAATTCTGCGAGAGGTTCGTCTATTCTAAATTTAAAAACAACTAAATCTTCATCTTCTAAGTCGAAAGGGGCAATATTATCTTTTAGTATCCTGATATGTCCATTTTGAAGTTGATAGTCGCTAGACGCAAAATTAGGGATGGAAGAAGATGCAGAAATAAAAGTACCTACATTGTTGTCAAATTCTAACGCAAATTGTAAACCGATTACATTTTTGAAATTTTTGGCTTTGACACTTACATCCAGAATATTAGAGTTGTATTCGTAGGTCATGTACAACTGTACAGTATCAGGACAGATTTGTGCATTGATGGCCGCAAGGGGGAATAGCCACAAAGCAAGGATTTTAAATATTTTCATGGGTACATTTTTACATCAAATTATTACATCATCTCAATTAATAGCACAAATATCTAATGATTTTTTTATATACAAAATTACAATATTTCAATTTTGTAGAAATTATTTGCAATATTTTATGTTTTATGTCGTTGTTATACATTATGTTATGATATAAAATTGTACAATGAATAGTAAATTAAACCACATAATTACAACCCTCAATTCTAAAGAAATTAAATTATTTTTGGATATTTTGGTGACACCTTTGATTGGAGGAAGCCAAAAGCATTTGAGTTTTCTAGAAAAGTTTTTGAAAAACCCTACCCGCTCATGCAATGAAGTCAAGGACAGACTTTTGATGAGTGAATTGTGCAAAATGTTAGAAAAATATATTGTCATAAAGACAGTGCTCAATAAGCCAGTGGATTTCCAAAAAAAATTGGCTCAATATTATGCAGTTTTTGAAAACCAAAAATTATTTTTAGACAGTACCCATCATTGGGAAAAATTATTAGATCGTTCTGAGAAAAATGCAGAGTATTATGAAAATATTTCTGAATTGGAATATGAAAGATGGAAGTTTGAACAGTTGAAAAGCCGGTTTTCCAATGTTGAGGCCAACAATATAATATTGCATTCAGAAATTTCTCTCATTTCTAAAAAGCTGGCAGAAGCAGTAAGTCTAGCACCTCAGTCAGTACTTATTTCCAAAAGCATCAACACTGAGTTTTTGGATTTTATCGAACCTTACATCCTTGAAAAAAAATATTTAGATTATCCTTGCATTTCATTGTATTATTACTCGCTCAAAATGATATTTTTACCACAAGAAACAGTGTGGTTTGAGCATTTTAAAAAGGCTTTGGGTGGCAATGAAACCTACTTCAACAACGACGAATTGAGGACACTTTATTTTCAAGCTATCAACTATTGTATTAGAAAACACAATTCGGGTGATAAAACCTATAGTGCCTTACTTTTGGACTATTACAAAAAAGCACTCCAAAATGGATTTTTATTAACACATGGCTATTTGTCTAAAAACTCTTATCGAAACATCAATACCATCGCCATAAGGTTGGGACTTTTTGATGATGCTTCAGAAATAAGTGAAACATACAAGCCGATGCTCAGAAAAGAAGAACAAGAAAGCGCCTATTCATATAATCTGGCTAACATCTATTATTCAACTCAAAGATATGATGATGCCTTAGTTGCACTGCGCAATGCTCATTTTGATGACCATTTATCCAATTTGACCACAAAATTATTGATGCTTAAAATTTATTTTGAAACCCATGAAATAAGACTTTTGGATGCTCACTTAGATGCAATGCAAGTTTATCTCACCCGAAAAAAAATCATAGGATATCACAAGACTGTTTTTTCGAATATTGTCAAATACACCCGAAAACTTATTTTTCTCAATCCCTTCGATGCCTCTGAAAAAGTGAAGCTAAGAGAAAATATTGTAGCCGAAAAATCTATTGCAGATAAGGATTGGATACTTTCTCAAATTGATAAAAAGTATTTAAAAAACGCCCCATAATCCATTACTTCGACCAAATATTATATTTTAATATACAATATATGGCTCGAAAACCATCTTTCCAGCTGATTTTTTTACCCTCTGCATAGGTGCGCCCATAGTAAGATATACCCACTTCATATATTCTGATATTGGGGTTTCTTGATATTCTAGCGGTAACTTCTGGTTCAAAACCAAATCTTTTTTCTTTGAGTTTTACATTTTTAATGATATCCGACTTCCACATTTTGTAGCATGTTTCCATATCTGTCAGATTGAGATTTGTAAAAGCATTGGATATGAAAGTGAGTATTTTATTGCCTATAGAATGCCAAAAAAACAATATTCTGTGAGGCTTTCCACCCATAAATCTTGACCCATAAACCACATCTGCGTAGCCATCCAATATGGGCTTTAGTAAGACATTAAATTCTTCAGGGTCATATTCTAAGTCCGCGTCTTGAATCACTATAAAATCACCTTTGGCTTCTTTTATACCAGTATGTAGTGCAGCCCCTTTTCCTTTATTGACTTCATGTTTATAATAAGATATTTCTACGTGTGGATGCGCTGCTCTATATTCCATGACTTTTTGTTCAGTAGCGTCTTTTGATGCATCATTGACCACAATAATTTCTTTTTCTATTCCTCCTATTAATTCAACATTTTTGATTTTGTCCAAAATCACTTGAATGGTTTTTTCTTCGTTATAAGCAGGGACAACTACTGAAAGCTTCTGTGGCATATTATTGTTTTTATTTATGTTATTTTAACTTGTCTTAAGGTTTATTTTGAACTTAGTTCACTTCTATTTTTTTTTGTGAGGGAAAGGCTCATATTGAAAAAAATCAAGGGTTTGTTTATTCAATTTTAAATTTAATTCTTGAATTATGCAATATTTGATTGAACATAAATTTCTCTTTGTCGTTTCATTGTGCTTTGGGTTGTTCTACCTCAACAAAAGGCTCAGAATTCAATAACCCAACAAAAATTTTCAATCAACATTCACGAAAAAGTCACAAAAGTATAAAAATGATGTTTTATTCTTTAGAAATTAACAAAATAATATCAGAAACTCCTGATGCAAAGACCATTTTTTTTAAAATTCCTCAGGATGTGAAAGAAAAGTTCACATTTAAAGCAGGTCAATACTTAACATTAAAGACGGTAATAGGCGGCGAAGAAGTGCGAAGATCCTATTCTATATGTACAGTCCCTCATGCTGATGAAGTGGGAGTCACCATAAAAGCAGTGTTTAATGGAAAAATGAGTAATTACCTCCACCAAAATGCTAAAATTGGAGATGTGTTGGAGGTAATGACACCTCAAGGTTTGTTTAACATACAGCCAGATGAGAAAGCCCGACGTCACCATGTATTTGTTGTTGCAGGAAGTGGCATCACGCCAGTAATGTCTATGATTCAAGTGATACTGGAGGAAGAGCCCAAAAGCCATTGTCTTCTTATTTATGGAAACAAGAATGAAAATACTATTATATTTAAAGACGCCCTAGACACTATGGCCCAAAAGTATGCAGGTCAATTGGATGTTGTGCATGTGCTGAGTCAGCCAATTACCAAAAAAGAAGGTGGAATTGCAGGGCTTTTTGCTAAAAAAGTGATAAATTGGAAAGGTTTTACAGGTAGAATCAATGCGGATTTGATAGAAGAAATAGTTCAAAAGCACTATATAGATTTGCCTAAAGCAAGATATTATCTTTGTGGACCCATGCCACTGATGGAACACACTTTAAATTATTTGAACAGTAGAGGTGTGGACAAAAAACAAATATTTAAAGAATCTTTTGGTGCCTCTGTTTCCGATAGTGAAACGAGCAACATTTCCCGAGGTAGGGTAAAAGTTCATCTCAAGGGAGAAGATATCATGCTCAATGTAGAAGAAGGAAAAACCATTTTAGACGCCTTGTTAGACCTAAAAAAAGATCCGCCTTACTCGTGTACAAGTGGTGCCTGTTCGACTTGTATGGCAAAGGTGTTGAAAGGAAGTGTATCGATGGATGAATGTTTTGCCTTAGAGGATGACGAAATTGAGGCCGGCTTTATATTGACGTGCCAGGCACATCCTACTACGGAAGAAGTGGAAATAACATTTGATGTGTAATCTAAAACAATTATTTTGCAAACAAGTATAGGTGAATTAATAGAATATTTACATAGCATAGCGCCCAATCATTTTCAAGAGGATTATGATAATTCGGGCTTGATTGTAGGCAGCACAGATACTCCCATTAGTGGATGTTTGGTGTGTTTGGATGCCACTGAGGAAGTCGTAGATGAGTGCATTTCTTTGGGCTACAATTTAATAGTGGCCCATCATCCTATCGTTTTTAGAGGTCTCAAACGATTCAATGGAAGTAATTATGTTGAAAGAACTGTCATTAAGGCCATAAAAAACAATATCGCCATATTTGCCATTCACACCAATTTAGATAATGTCATGATTTCTGGTGTCAATGAAATGATATGTGACAGATTGAATTTGTTAGATAAAAAAGTATTGATGCCCAAACCTAACGTTTACCACGATGGCAATGAAGTGGGCGCAGGTATGGTAGGATCATTGAAAGAACCGATGGCGCCCGAAGATTTTTTGCACTATTTGAGCGATAGTTTAGAATTGAAAGTAGTGAAGCATACTGCCTTTACAAAGGATAAAGTTCAAAGAATAGCGGTATGCGGAGGCTCAGGAAGTTTTCTTGTGAATGCGGCCAAAAAAGCAAAAGCAGATGTATATATTTCTGCTGATTTTAAGTATCACGAGTATTTTGATGCAGAAAATGACATAATTATTGCAGATATTGGACATTTTGAGAGCGAAAAATACACAATTAACTTACTTTATAACCACATTATCAATAAATTTAGTAACTTTGCGGCCCGAAGAACAAAAGTTATTACTAATCCAATAAAATATTTTATAAAATAGGCATATGGCAGCTGTAAAAGATCAAAGTATCGCAGAAAAATTAAGAGATTTATTTGCCCTTCAACAAATCGACTCTAAGATAGACGAAATATCTATCCTAAAGGGTGAATTACCTATGGAAGTGAGTGATTTGGAAGATGAAATTGTAGGACTAAAAATACGTTTACAAAAAGTTGAAAATTCACTCGCCGAAGTGGATAATGAGATTTTACGCCACAAAACCAATATTAAAGAAGCTGAAACTCTCATCGAAAAATATACAGCTCAATTGGATAATGTAAAAAATAATCGTGAGTTTGATGCATTGACAAAAGAAATTGAGCTTCAAAAGCTTGAAATACAATTGTCTCAAAAGAAAATTAAAGATGTCGGTGGATTACAAGAATCTAAAGAAGTCGATATTCAAAAAATAAAAGATAAACTCTCATTAAGAGAAAAAGATCTTGAAAATAAGAAGGTTGAGCTTCAAAAAATCATAGAAAAGACCGAAAAAGAAGAAGTCAAATACATAAAAGAATCCGATAAAGCTAGAAAAAAAATTGAAGACAGACTTTTGGTATCTTATGACAGAATAAGAAAAACCTACAGAAATGGTTTGTCAGTAGCTACAGTACAAAGAGGTGCTTGTGGGGGCTGTTTTAATAGTATTCCGCCTCAACTTCAAATAGAAATAAGCATGATGAAAAAAATCATCGCTTGTGAACATTGTGGAAGAGTGTTGGTGGACGAAAATTTCATCCATCAGGACAACTAAAAGATGGCGTTTGTCGCAGTTTCAATAGTTAGAAATTTTTATAAGTTAGAGAGAGAGTAAAGTGGCCAAAATTTGGTAAATTACTCTCTTTTTTTTTGAAAAATTATGTTACTTTTGATAGCCGATTTTCGTTCAGTGAAAGAGAATTGATCAATGATAGACCTTTTAAATGTAGTACAAATAAAATTTAATTTTGACCAAAAAAATTATATATACACCGAAAGGTTTAATGGCCAATAAAGAAAATTTGACAAAATTATTCAAGTTTTTTAAATATCTTATAAATGGGTATAGAATAAATTATAAAAGCTACTTCGTTTTTACTATGTTTTTTTTAGGTGGGGTATTCACTGCCCAATCAGAAAAAATGAAATGGGCTATGACTAGCGATATAGTTCAAGCCTATCAAGAGGTCACTACCTTAAGGATGCAAGAAGGGCAAAAAACACTCAATAGAGTCAGACAACAAGATCCTCACAATGCGATGCTTCATTACATTGAAAACTATATCGACTTTTTTACAGTATTCATTAAGGAAGAAAAACAAGATTATATCACGTTTTTAGCCAATAAGGACAAGCGACTCAAAATCATCGCACAATCGGATCCTAATTCACCCTATTTTTTGTTTTGTCAGGCTGAAATTATTCTTCAGGTGGCCACTGTAAAATTAAAATTTGATGACAAGGTTTCCGCTGCCAATGATGTTTTTCAAGCCTACAAAATGTTGGAAGAGAATAAAAATTTGTTTCCTAACTTTCTTGAAAATAACAAAAGTTTGAGTATTATTTACGCATTAGCCGATAGTCTTCCTTCTTGGGTTAGAAAGTTATTAGGCATAAAAGGTTCTGTTTTGCAAGCTACACATGATATTAAAAAACTCACAGATAAGGCCTTTGCAGAAAACAACATGTTTAAGGATGAAATTGTAGCCATCTATAGTTACATTTTGTTTTATGTCAACGAACAGCGGGAAGACGCTTACCACCTATTTGATAAATATAAATGTAATCATAAAACCAATCCACTCATCGCTTTTTTAAAAGCCACTTTTGCTCAAAAAAACAATCAAACCAACACCGCCATTAAGATATTGGAGGAGAGACCAAAAGGGTCGCAATATCTTGATTTTTATTATTTGGATTATCTCTATGGAAAATATAAACTTTACAATCTTGATTCTGATGCTGACAAACATATCAATAAGTTTTTAACAAATTTTAAAGGCCGACATTACATCAAAGAGGCTTATCAAAAAATAGCATGGTATCATTGGGCTGTCAATAAAGATAAAACATCTTATAATAAATCTATGAAAAAGGTGGTTAACAACGGCCATGCCCTCATTGACGAAGATAAACAAGCCCTTAAGGAAGCCAAAAGCCATGCATTGCCTGATATTCATTTGCTCAAAGCCCGACTACTATATGATGGAGGATACTTCGCCAAGGCTCAAAATATCTTATTGGCTCAGGCTTATAATTATAAAAATAACATAAAACACGATGGCGAGTATTACTACAGAATGGGCAGGATATATGATGGCCAAAAAAAGTATAATGATGCTATCGAGTACTACAAAATGACACTTCAAAAAAGTGATGCACAAAAATATTTTGCTTGTAGTGCAGCATTGTACTTGGCCATCATTTATGAACAAAAGAAAAATTTGAGTTTAGCTAAAAAATATTATGAAAAGTGTCTTTCGTTCCAGCCCTCAGAGTATGCTTCAAGCCTCCACCAAAAAGCAAAAACTGGACTGCAAAGACT
>CAZBCV010000051.1:0-17032 GCA_964490495.1 uncultured Aureispira sp.
AAGATGACCCGCGACCAGGTCGAGAAGGACGAAAAGGATATTATCTATTTGAAGTATGTCAATTGGGGACCTATTTTATCAAAATGAAACCAGATATGGAATTGTACGAATATGTACAACCGAATCAAGGAGAAGATGACAATATAGATAGTGATATTATTGACTTTATCAATCAAAGCACATTACCATTTACAGTAAATTATGCAGCAGTTATATTAGACATAGATGGAGGAGTGAGATTGAAACCACTTCCAGTGACATTAAAAACATTTGCGGGTAGATGGAATCAAAGCAAGGACGTGAATGAAGTGGTGTGGATAACAGCATCTGAAGTCAACAACGACTACTTTGAAGTGGAGAGAAGTTATAGAGGAAGCGAATTTGAGGCAATAGCAAAAGTAGATGGACAAGGCAACAGTCAAGTAGAGACAGTATATACATTGGATGATGAAGAGATCAAAACCAATGGAGTATATAGCTACAGATTGAAGCAAGTAGATTTTGATGGTCAGACGAGCTATTCAGGCATAATAGATATCAGAGTAGAAAGAGAAAATGTAGTGACCAGCGCAGTGTATCCTAATCCGAGTATGGGGCCATTGACAGTAGAGATCAATGGTAGCAAAGGCCAGAAAGTGAAAGGACAAGTGATAGATAACTTAGGAAGATTGATAGTGCCCTCATTGATAAACACAGAAATGGGAAGTAGCCATGAAACAATACAAATAGAACAAGGTGTATTGGGCAAAGGAGTCTTCTATATTATGTTAGATATCGACGGAGAGCGCCAATCGCATAAAGTGATAATATTGGAGTAAAATCCATAAAGATTCATTCTCATTTTTAGGTAATTCATGTATCTAAAATAATTTAAAGCTGAGGAGTTTAACTCCTCAGCTTTTTTGTTATATTTTGGGTCTGCTGAAGAGATACCATTTTGCTAAATTTGAATATTTTATTCTATAAGTTTCTCGTTTTCTCGAAGTAACTCTGGAGCATGGAGACCTTCAAGGGATGACTCACCTCCCGCTTCCAATTGATCTATCCATTTATAAAAAATAGACAGTGAAACCTCAAACTTTCGTAAAGCATCCAATACACAAGGCTTTTTAGCCATATAAATGACTTCTTCACCTTTAGGGATTTGCTCTATGTTTTTTTATGTTTTACCACAACTGCAAATTTTTAAATTATTTTGTAAAATTTGTGTCCTTAAATTTACGAGGTTAATAAGGGAGGTATTTAAGATTATTGAACAATTTAGATATAAAAACTATTTAATAAAATATCTATCACTTCAAAAAACAATCATTATGCCTTTAGATAAAAATGGAATTGCCCGACGAATAGCCCAAGAAGTCAAAGATGGATATTATGTCAATCTAGGTATTGGTATTCCCACTTTGGTGGCCAATTATGTTCCGGTAGGGATCCAAGTGGAGTTTCAGAGCGAAAATGGAGTATTAGGCATGGGACCTTTTCCCTTTGAAGGCGAAGAAGATGCCGATATCATCAATGCTGGTAAGCAAACTATTACCACACTGCCTGGTGCAAGTTTTTTTGATTCATCCTTGAGTTTTGGAATGATTAGAGGCCAACATGTAGATTTAACTATTTTGGGTGCAATGGAGGTTTCTGAAAAAGGCGATATAGCCAACTGGAAAATTCCTGGAAAAATGGTAAAAGGTATGGGTGGTGCTATGGACTTAGTAGCTTCTGCCGAAAATATCATAGTCGCCATGATGCATGTGAATAAAGCTGGAGAGTCTAAGCTCCTAAAGGAATGCTCTTTACCTTTGACTGGAGTAGGCTGCGTCAAAAAAATAGTCACCGAGCTTGCCGTTATCGAAGTGACCGACCGTGGATTTAAACTATTGGAACGCGCTCCAGGTGTAAGTGTAGAACATATTATCAACAGCACAGAAGGCACACTCATCGTCGAAGGAGATATTCCTGAAATGGAGGGGTTGTAGAATGTAAACAATAAATTAAGGATTTCTACTTTTATAATAAAATAAACACAAACATTAAAAATATGATTATTTTACAATGAGACCGTAAAAAAAAAATTTATTGTGACTAAATCTTTTCAAATTTTAAAACTCAATTATTAATCAATCAAATACTTTAAATACAGATTTATTTTTTCCTTCTACATATATAAATAATATTTGATTATTATTAAATGAATCAAAATTTTCTTCTGTTGTGTGATTAAATTGTTTTAAAATCCTACCCTCAACACCTACAAAAGTAATAAAAAGAGATTCGTGTGTTCTATCATGATTAAAAACTTTGTACTGACCATTAGTCTTATGGAGCGTGTATTTATTATTTTGTGGACTGAATTCGTCAGTAAAAGTATTTATTCCTATATCAAATCTGTATAATTCTCGACCTATGGCAGAATTGAAAGTAGAAAAACAATACATTTCTCTTCCTTGAAGACCAATAGGTATGATTTTTGGAGATCCACTAGAATTACTAAAATTTCTAAACTCTGTTACTATTCTTTCTTCTCCATTTTCTAAATTAAAATAATAAACAATAGGATTGTCAAATGAGCCTATCTGAGTAGCAAATACTGCATGCATAGAGTTCTGGACAATATTAGAGAAACTAATTTCCATTTTTAGCTCTTTTGTTCCCGATATTGTGCCATCAGTGTAAAATATATAGTCAGAAAATGAAGTATTCCAATCATCTGTCAAAAGTAAAATTTTATCGTTATATATAGCTTTAGGAATACTAATATTAGAAATCACTCTACTAACAATACTAGAAAGTTTAGTTACATTTACAGCAGTTGTATTGTTCATAATAAATATTCCACTGCTTGTTAATAACAAAGGTTGGTTTTCTTTAAATTCTATTATTCTACCTATAGATCCATTGATGGCAGTTAAATTAACCTCTCTTAAAACACTATTCGATTTATTTACATTGAAAAATTTATCTTTAGCCATAAATATATACCCATTATTTACTTTTTTCAGTCCTTGAGGTTTTTGGCCATCAATACTAAATTTGCCTCTAGCCAATATTTCAACTTTATCAGTTAATTTACCAACAAAAAGTGAATCAAACTTATTAAAAACTACAATGAGCTCATCATTGTCTATAAGAGTAAAGTTATTGTCAGAATTATTAAAAAAGCCTAAATTTACATCATAAAAATTAAGATTAACTTTTACACTCGTTCCGTCCGATTTTATATAATAAATGTCTCCACCTCTATTATCTTGATAATATAACTTATCACCCACAGAAACCATTTTGCTACTTAAATTAGAATTTTCATACTTTTTAACTGTGCCGCTCACTGTTCCATCTGTTGACCATAATTCTAGACTGTTTTGCGTTTTGACAATAAAATACACTTTGTCATCATGCAAGATAAGTTGAGAAGAGCTTGAGCTTTCCACAGATATAGTTTTTAAAAAAGAAATATTTCCATCTTTAAGTACATATAAGGCACTTTCAACAGTGTCTGACTTAGCCATAAAAAATACTTTGTCATCTTTTTGTAAAAAACTGGTGCCCCAAGACTCAACAGAATTTCCCGCACCCAAGTTGATATCTTTTATAAGATTTAATTGTTGGGCCGATAGATTTAAAAAACCAAGACAAAAGATAAGAAATAATAAATTAAGTTTCATTTTTGTAATTATAGAGTTCATATCGTGCAAAATGGCAATATTAAAAATGGGTTTGTTTTATTGTTTTATAAATTTTTTAGTAATAATTTCGCCACCAGATAAATTGGTTAATTTAATATAATAAATTCCATTGCTTAAGTAATCAATATTAATTTGACTAGCTTGAAATAGATTATTAGAATAAACTTGAACCCCCAAGTTATTATAAATGTCAATCCTACTAAAATTAGAATTTTCTGTTTTTATGTTAATTAAATTGGTAGCTGGATTTGGAAAAATCTCTACATTTTCCCCCTTTATTTCGTTTGAAGTGTTAACTGTTGGAAATTTATAAATTATTAATCTATCGAATTCGAGTCTATCCGATTGTTCATGATTTATTCTATATTGTCTTACCATCATATGGTTGTCTCTGCTTGCATACTCCTCTGAAATATATTCACCAGTTGCGTAATCATAATTGAATTCATTAAAACTTGTTGAACGTAATATTTCACTCCCATCAATATTGTAACCAAGCCGCTTTTCTTCTGTCAAATTATTATAATCATCATAAAAATTTTCCCAACCACTTACTGGGACGTACCTATCTAGATTAAAGTTATAATTACGATTTGTTATTTTCGCTAACAAGTTTTTGTCATTGTATTCATAGTCCGTTTTTGAATTCAATGACTTTGAAAACCCAGATTCAAAGTAATCATAACTGTAAAAATCTCTTAGAATTAAAAGTCCTTTGCCATCTCTTGTATCTACATATTCCCTAAAGATTCTATATTCATTTTTATCATTAATTGAGTTATAATCAGACCTCTTTTTTACAAATCCATTTTCATATTCAATGGTATAGCCATTAGATTGGTTAATCTCACCTTCGTTTGTAAATTGTGTACTTTTAAAAGCCGATATATTATTTCCTTCATATTCAAAAACATCCTCTACGGATATGCGATAATTCATAATTGTATCATCCCACAAAAACAATTGGTTTCTTGTTAATCTACCATCTACTAACAATCTTTCATTTTTCGAAAATAAAAAAAATTCATTATTCGGGGCACTCCATTGATACTTCAAAGTAGTAAAAACTCCATTATCTAAATCTGAAGGATATTCATAAGTATTGTATTCACGTATCAAATATTTTTCTACCATTATATCATATCTGTAAATAGTGTCCGAAACCCGGAGATTGTTTTCATATGTAAAATAAGTTATACGGTTAGGTAGTAGTTTTTTTTCAGAAAAAGAATATAAATCAAGTTCATCATAAACTTTCAATCCATAATCATTATATCTAAAAACATTAATAACCGCTAATTGAAGTAGATTATCTATTAGACTCTTCGAATTTACAGTATCTAATGTTGGTTTACCACTAAATTTATATATCTGAGGTATATAAATTTCTTTAAAATCATCTAATGATTGTTTTGCATATACTTCGATATCTAAATCTCCTTCATGGTTGTGAGAGTTATTAGATGTAGCAAATTTTATTGATTCATTGAATTCAACAAATTCCTGATTATAATTAACTTCATTTTTTAAACTATTTTTTAAATCCTTATTCTGGCCAAATATAGAATGGAACCCACCAAAGAAAAATAGACTAAGTATTACTAATTTTTGCATCTTGATTTTTTTTGTTTTAAATCACAAAGATATAGATTAAAAATTATTTATGTTATTTTTTTTCATTTTTTTAACAAAAGAATGGCTCACTATATCTTCAAAATATTCTATTTTTGCCGCAATTTATGAGTTTTCAATTTCTTTTATTACTTTTGCCCTCAATAGGTCTTAAAGACCATCGCTTTTATTAAACTTTTTTATATAATCATACATATGTCAGATAAACGACTTTTTCTTTTGGATGGACATGCATTGGTCTATAGAGCTCATTTTGCCTTTATTACGAGGCCTTTGATCAACTCTAAAGGCATCAATACTTCGGCTATAACGGGTTTTGTGCGTACATTGTGGGATTTGATGACCCATCAAAAACCTACACATATAGCTGTGGCTTTTGACCCGAAAGGAGGAACTTTTAGACATGAGTATTTCCCCGAATACAAAGCCAACAGAGATGCACAGCCCGAGGACATTACCATAGCAATGCAATACATACCCAAAATAGTGGAAGCCATGAATATTCCAGTAGTGTGTGTCCAAAATTTTGAAGCAGATGATGTCATTGGCACATTGGCCAAACAAGCAGAAAAGGAGGGTTATACTGTATTTATGGTGACACCAGACAAAGATTACGCACAATTGGTCTCAAAAAATATTTTTATTTACAAACCTGGCAAACAAGGCGGTGATGTAGAAATCTTGGGTGAACCTGAAATATTAGCATCATGGGATATTGAAAGGGTAGAACAAGTCATTGATGTCTTGGGTTTGCAGGGCGACAGCGTTGATAATATACCTGGCATTCCTGGCATAGGACCCAAAACCGCAGTAAAACTTCTTAAAGATTATGGAAGTGTAGAAAAGTTATTGGAAAATGCCCATGAACTCAAAGGAAAACAAAAAGACAATGTGATCCAATACGCTGACCAAGCCTTACTTTCCAAGAGATTAGCAACCATTAATTTAGAGTCGCCCGTATCGTTTGAGGCGGAAAAATTCACATTAGACCCTATCAATAAAGAAAAATTGAGTGAAATATTTCAAGAATTGGAGTTCCGCTCTTTAGCTAAACAAATATTAGGCACTGATATTTCGGAAGGACCCAAAATAGGTATGCAACAATCTCTTTTTGGTGATGAAGATTTGCAGTCGACTGCCGCTAGCAGTTCTCCATCTATTCCCGAATATACCATTGCCAAAAAAGATATTTCTAATTCTCCTCATTCGTATCATCTTGTCAATACAGAAGAGACAATTAATGAATTAGTCAAGAAACTGGAAAAAAGCACTGTCATTAGTTTTGATACTGAGACCACAGGTATAGACCCCCATGTTGCGGAAATTGTGGGCATGTCATTTGCTGTTTCTGCTGGTGAAGCCTATTATATACCAACGCCATCTGATAAAAATCAAGCTTTGGACATCATCAATAAATTTAAGCCTGTTTTGGAAAACACCCATATAACTAAAGTAGGTCAAAATATCAAATACGATATGACCATCATGAAATGGTATGGCGTGGAGATACAAGGTCCATTGGTAGATACCATGATAAAACACTACCTTTGTGAGCCTGATCTCAGACATAAATTAGATTATCTTACGGAATCTTACCTTGACTATAGAATGGTTTCAATTGAGAGCCTGATCGGCAAGGGTACAAAGCAACTCAGCATGCGCGATGTAGAATTAAACAAAATCACCGAATACGCCTCCGAAGATGCTGATTTGACTTTGCAGCTTGTGCCAGTATTGGATAAAATGATGCAAGAAAATGAACTTGAAGAGTTATATAAAACCATCGAAGAGCCTCTCATCAGAGTTTTGTGCGATATGGAATACGAAGGCGTCCATTTAGATGCGAGTTTTTTGAACGAATACTCCAAAGAATTGCAAAAACTTATCCAAATAAAAGAACAAGAAATATATAAATTGGCAGGTTCGCATTTCAATATTTCGTCACCCAAACAAGTGGGCGAAATACTTTTTGATAGACTCAAGGTCAAATATCGGTGGAAAAAAACCAGTAGCGGACAGTATTCCACTGATGTGGAAAAACTCACTGAATTGGCAGGGGAACATCCAGTTATCGACGCTATATTAGAATATCGAAAACTCACAAAACTGCTTTCAACTTATGTGGACGCACTACCTAATATGGTTAATCCCAAAACGGGAAGAATTCACTCCAACTTCAATCAAGCCCGTGCGGCTACAGGCCGGTTGAGTTCAGAAAATCCCAATTTACAAAACATTCCTATAAGGGATGAAGCCGGACGAGAGATTCGTAAAGCATTTATTCCAAGGGGTGAAGACTATCTTTTTGTGGCAGCGGATTATTCTCAAATAGAATTGAGACTAATAGCGGAGATTAGTCAAGACCAATCTATGTTAGAAGCTTTTGAAGCAGGTAATGATTTTCATAGAGCCACAGCCGCTAAAGTCTATGGTGTACCCTATGATGAAGTCTCTTCTGAGCAACGAAGAAATGCCAAAACAGTCAATTTTTCTATAACATATGGAGCAGGGGCTACCAATCTAAGCAGACAATTGAGTATCTCAAGAAATGAAGCCACCGAACTGATAAGAAACTATTTTAAAGAGTTTCAAGGACTCAAAAATTACATGGATGACACCGTCAAATCTGCGCGAGAATTGGGTTATGTCAAGACACTTTTGGGCAGAAGACGCAATCTTAGAGATATTAATTCAAGAAATTCATTGACTGCCTCCAATGCAGAACGTATGGCTATCAATACACCTATACAAGGTACAGCTGCGGATATGATAAAAATAGCTATGATCAATATACACAATGACATAAAAGAAAAAAATCTTAAATCCAAAATGATATTGCAGGTTCATGACGAATTGGTTTTCGACGTCCACAAATCGGAATTGGACATAATAAAAGAGATCATCACTGACCGCATGAAAAATGCAATCACGGGTCTTAGAGTACCCATTTTGATAGAAATAGGCGTAGGTAAAAATTGGTTAGAAGCACATTAGAAAGGCCTTAATTTGGACGATGTTTATGAGAAAATTTCTTTAAATTTTGTCAATTTATTAAAAAACGGTACTTTTGTGCCGCTAAACTAAAAAACGTTAAATTTTTTAAGGATAGCCAACAGTCAAAATTCAATTTAATAACTTTTTTTAAACGATTAATCGACACATTATGGGACAAAGTTTAATTTATTTAATTCCTATTTTTGGAATTTTAGCCTTGTTATTCACTTTCTGGAAAAGCGGTTGGGTGAGTAGGCAAGACGCTGGTAATGAAAAAATGCAAAGAATTGCAGCAAGTATTGCAGATGGCGCTATGGCTTTTTTGAAAGCAGAATACAAAGTGCTTTCTATCTTTGTGATAGCGGTGGCTATCCTTATGGGTGTAAGTGGCAATATGGAAGGTTCGTCACCGTTAGTGGCTTTATCATTTATTATTGGAGCTATATGTTCAGCATTGGCAGGATTTATAGGTATGAAAGTAGCTACTAAAGCCAATGTACGAACGACAAATGCAGCAAGAACAAGCTTAGGCAAGGCCCTTGAAGTAGCATTTGCTGGCGGATCTGTAATGGGAATGGGTGTTGTTGGTTTAGGTTTGTTGGGGTTAGGTTCATTGTTTGCTCTTTTCATGGGCATGGGCTGGACCGATGCTTCAGGAGCAGTAGATATTAATAAAGTTATCACTGTATTGACAGGGTTTTCATTTGGTGCATCTTCTATTGCCTTATTTGCGAGAGTAGGTGGTGGTATTTATACAAAAGCAGCTGATGTAGGTGCTGACCTTGTAGGAAAAGTAGAAGCTGGTATTCCTGAAGATCACCCTTTGAATCCAGCCACTATCGCGGATAATGTAGGTGATAATGTGGGTGACGTAGCAGGTATGGGTGCTGACCTTTTTGAATCTTATGTAGGTTCTATCATCGGAACTATGGTATTGGGTGCAGCATTCGTAGGTTTGGGTGGCTTCGAGGCGACCAATGATTTTAGTGGACTTAATGCTGTATTATTACCTCTTGTCTTAGCTGGAGTTGGTATTATCACGTCTATCATAGGTACATTCTTCGTAAAAGTAGCTGAAGGTGGTGATCCACAAAAGGCATTAAATAGGGGCGAATTCATTTCAGCAGCATTGATGCTAGCCGCTACCTACTTTATAGTGACTAATATGATGCCTTCAACATGGGTATTTGCCGGAAAAGAATTCTCTTCTATGGGAATCTTTTGGGCAGTTATCATTGGTTTAGCATCAGGTTTATTAATAGGTATAGTCACTGAATTTTATACAGGTACAGGAACAAAACCAGTAAAATCGATAGTGAATCAATCATTGACTGGGGCTGCAACAAATATTATAGCCGGATTAGGTGTTGGTATGATGTCCACGGCTATTCCTATTATAATATTGGCTTTAGCAATCATTGGAGCTCACCATTTTGCAGGTTTGTATGGTATAGCTATCGCAGCCGTGGGTATGCTTTCTAATACAGGTATCCAATTAGCTGTAGATGCTTATGGACCCATTTCTGATAATGCGGGTGGTATAGCTGAAATGGCAGAATTGCCAAAAGAGGTAAGACAAAAAACCGACAAATTAGACGCTGTTGGTAATACAACTGCAGCCATAGGAAAAGGATTCGCTATTGGATCAGCTGCATTGACAGCTTTGGCATTATTTGCCGCTTACATGGCAACAGCTGGTATTTCTCAAATAGACGTAGCTAAACCAACAGTTATGGCTGGTCTTTTATTGGGTGCTATGTTACCTTTCTTATTCTCAGCCTTATCTATGAATGCCGTAGGACGTGCAGCTATGGATATGATTCAAGAAGTAAGAAGACAATTTGCAGATATTCCAGAATTGAAAGCAGCTTTGGCAGTGATGAAGAAAAATGACGGAAGCGATTTCAAAACATGGTCAGAAGCAGACAAAAATACATTTGAAGCTGCTGATGGTAAAGCTGAATATGGCAAGTGTGTAGAAATCTCTACTAAGGCATCTATTCGCGAGATGGTATTGCCTGGTGTATTGGCTATCGCTTCTCCAGTGTTTATTGGTTTTGTAGGTGGTGCAGAAATGTTAGGAGGTTTATTGGCAGGTGTTACATCATGTGGTGTATTAATGGCTATCTTCCAATCTAATGCCGGTGGTGCATGGGATAATGCTAAGAAGATGTTTGAAGAAGGTGTAGAAATTCAAGGCAAAATGTATTACAAAGGTTCAGAGCCACACAAAGCGACAGTTGTAGGAGATACAGTGGGTGATCCATTCAAAGATACTTCTGGACCTTCACTTAATATCTTATTGAAGTTGATTTCTGTGGTGGCTTTAGTATTGGCCCCATACTTATAGTAAAATATAGTTTTTAGGAATATTTACTTTCATAAATTTTAAAAAGCCCTTTCTACTTGATTAGAAAGGGCTTTTTTTTAGGCATAATCTTACGAATTGAATACAATATACACCGTTAATTTTCCTTTATCAAAAATTTACCTCTTAGTTCTGTATTACCCATACTATCGATGGTTTGACCCGAAGTACTATTCGACAAAGGATCAATAATTTCAAGATCGGTAACTGAGAGAGTACCATTATTCACGATACCTCTTACATCATTGATACCCGTTCCAGCTAAAAGTTTGAGATAACTCAGAGCTAGTGAACTTCCAGTTTGAATCGTAAAAAGTTGGCTTGGATGCTCGGATTGGATAGAAATATTTAATCCTTGTCCATTGATCTCTAAATTTTTATCAATAATAATTGGGCTAGATAATTTTATAGTGTCGTTGCTAATACTCGGGTCAAATGTCAAAACAGAACCAGAAGTAGAGCAAGCCAATAAGTCTCTTAATGAACCCGGACCAGAATTTTGAGTAGATGTAATCACCGAACTACACAAGTTGATACAATCTATATTTGCAGCCCATCCAGCACCCGTTACAGATTCGTCCGACCTAAATCTTAGCGTAATACAACCCGATGCATGAGTAGATGTAAATGATCCAGGTAAGTTGGTTCCCCAATATCCGCCAGCAGGAAAACCGCCATTTGTAGCTGGATTACCACTTGAAAAAAGTGGGTCATTGATAGTATTACCATCATAAATATACAATGCATCCCAATTGGACTCTACATCAAAACTGGTAAAGTTTAAAGCTACCACTTGATTTGTCGTAGAAGGGCAGATAATCCAAGTGACATCTTCATTGTCAGTATAGTTAGAGGCGCTGCCACCACTATCGTAAGATGTGTCTCCACATGTCAAGTGGGTTTTGTGTGGCCCAGACACAGACCATGCTGAAAAATCAGTACCACAACGAGATCTTATGAAACAGTAATAATCAGTATTACTATTGAGGCCAGTAAACTGAAACTCTGTACCACTCACGCTAATGCCTGAGGTATTTGGAGTATTATTTTGTGTCGAAATCAAAACTTCATATCCATCAGATGGGGGTGGCGATGGTGCTGTCCAGTTTAAAGTAATAAAATCCACTCCTTTCGAAGACACTTGTAAATTGACAGCAGAAGGACAACCCCCCACTTCATATAAAGGAGATACCCAAAATCCACGTCCATAAGTCCCCGCATACAATTCATTGGTGTTATATTTTATCTTCAGGTCAAAGATTTCTACGTTAGGAAGTCCAGCATTGAACAAAACCCAATTATTCATTGTGTTATCTCTATAATATATGCCGACATCCATGCCCACATATATTCCGTCATTGCTACCGCTTTGGTATATGATACAATTGGCGGGTAAATTAGGTAGATTATCACTTATATTTGTCCAGGTAGCACCTCCATCTGTAGATTTATGTACTTTATTGCCATTGGAATAATTAGATCTCACAGCCCAAATAGTATTGGGATCGGTAGGGTGAATAGCCAATTCTCTTACATTGTTACCAGGCACTGTCATTGTTGACCAATTGGTACCTCCATTAGTAGTTCTGTAAAGCGAGTTGCCCCTTCCTACATAAATTATGTTAGAATTAGAAGGAGCAACATGTAAATAGTCCATTTTATTATTGGTACTGCCTGCAAGAGTACCGCTAATAGCCGTCCAATTAGTTCCTTGATTTGTAGATCTCCACACACGATAGGTGGCAAGATATATAGTTTGAGTATTAGTAGGGTCTATAACAAATGGTGTCACCCAAGCTCCTTCTTCAACGGATCCTGTTATATTTTGAAAAGAACTTCCACCATTTGTAGAACGACTGAAATTACCGAATTGGTAACAACCATAAAGTACTGAGGCATTGTCTGGTCTTATGGCACAATCCATTCCATCGCCACCTATTCTATCTACAAAACTTCCAGATGTGGTTCTCAACTTTGTACCATTATCTTGAAGTCCCCCTATGATTTTGGAATCTTGTTGTGATACATCCATCCTATATAGTTGGGAGATAATTAAACCATTACTTTTATCAGTCCAATTGACACCACCGTTAGTTGACCTATACACGCCGCCATCATTCCCCTCCCAAAGCGTCGTATTATTTTGCCATTCAAAACAGTGTTTGTCTGCATGGGTTGTTTGGATGCCAGAAGGAGGGCAACACCAATGACTTCTCAATGACCAATTGGTACCCCCATTTGTGGACTTCCATGAATTAACACCCCCTACATATAATATTTCTGCATTGACAGGGTCCACCGTTAAAGCCAAATCATACCACCCTTGTCCACCTGAATCACTTCCATTTGCATTCCACCCCAAAAGATTGGGCGAATTTGCCCTTAAGCTAAAACTTGATGTACCTCCAGAATTGGTTGACCTATATATACCCAAAAAGCCGCTATTGCTTGAGCTAGAACATAAGGCATAAACATAAGATGCATTGGCTGGAGAAACGGCCAATGCTATTCTATTTGAACCAGAAATTGTTTGTACACTTGAGAAATTCGCTCCGTTATTGGTGGATGTGTGTATTACAGAACCTGTGCAAGCATAAAAAGTGTTGGAGCTTGCAGTGGGATGAGCTTTGACATCGAAAAAATTCCCCGTCAATAATTGAGTCCAATTATTACCTGCGTTTATAGTTCTGTAAAGTCCATTAGATGTGGCTGCTAATAACATATTTTCATCATCAGGATCCATAATGATGCGCCTAATAACTCTGCCTTGACTTACCGTCCAGTTTAAACCTGTAGTTTGCCAAGTAATACCTCCATCTATAGATTTAAGTACACCTGTTGAATATGTATCCGCTGCATCTCCATCTCCAGTTGCGATATACATTATATCTGGGTTATTAGGATTAATAACGATACTTGACACACCTAAAACAGAATTTTGGTCAAAAACAGTTGTCCATGTGTCCCCGTTGTTGGTGGACTGCCACAAACCTCCACCTGGAGAGCCTACCCACATAATATTTGTGTTTGTTGGGTGAAATGCAATACAATTTATTCTTCCTATCCCATTATATCCACCTACTGTTGTGGAAGGCCCTAAACTTGTCCAGTCACCCGTGGTGGTTCGTTTAACATTAGGATTTTCTCTGAGGAATCTATTGTAATTATCAAGAGTTACTCCTGCATTGGGAAAACTTCCATCCTCATTAACTCTATGCCTCCAATATTCTTCCCATCGTTTATAAGGTTTCCATCCTTTTCCTCTTTCTTTTTCGCCTTCTCCAAAATAGGCTTCCGCAGAGGACTGTACTTTAAAAAAATTGAGAGTACCGTCTTCATTTTTACCTTCTTCAAACCAAGGTTGGGCGTAAGACGTCAATAATAATAAACTGAAAAATAAACTTAATGTTATTCGCATAATTTCAAGGGGTGATTTGTTAATAGTACGATAACTACACAATTAAGATTTTTGTTCTAATTATTTCAACAAAAAATCAAAAAAATTCCTAAAAAATATGTAATTGTCAAAAACCAAATTGACTATCGAAATTTTATAGAATTTTTTTTAGTAATTATTGTACTTCAGTTTTCAAATGAAAAAACATTAAGCCGAAAACTTAAACCTAAAATATGTGAATTATGCTAGTGTAAACTTTAAACCTAATGTATTTAAGTTCAAATAATTCCATATTTATATACGTCAAAAAAATTATTTTCTTCTTTTGGTAGGTTTCTGACCTCTTGTTATGGGTTTTCCATACTTTTCTTTCATTTTTTCTTTATAGCTTACTTTAGTATTTGTCCTTCTGTTTTTGGCTTTTTTTTCATGGAAGGCACCTTTGGATTCAGATACTTTTGGCAATTTTCCTAAAACATTTTTCATCTGGATTTGAGGTAATTCAAATGCTTCCATTATTTCTGATATCACCAAATCTTGAGGCAGGCTCAACAAAGGAATTTTTGTATCCATGAAGTTTTGGATTTCATCGAGGTAGTCCGTATCTAAATCACCTACAAATGAAATAGCTTCACCTTTTTTATCCGCTCTACCCGTTCTTCCTATTCTGTGTATGTAGTTTTGAGGCTCATCAGGGAGATCAAAATTAATAACATGTGACACATCTTCAATGTCAATTCCTCTAGCTATAATATCCGTAGCAATAAGCATACGCACTTCATTGGCTTTAAACTTATTGACGGCATTGAATCTATAGTTTTGGTCTTTGTTGGAATGGATCACAGCCAACTGATCAGGATATTCTTCCGACAACTTGTTGAACAATTGGTCAGCAATAGCTTTTGTAGAAACAAAAAGTAAAGCTTTGTTGATTTCTGGCCTTTCTTGCCACAGTTTTTTTAAAAGGTTAATTTTTGTATTAAAATTAGTGAGCCGATACATGGCTTGATTGATATTAGAGACTGGAGATCCAGGGGGTGCAGCTTCAACTTTTTGTGGCGCATTAAAGTATCCCTCTATGAGCAACTCCACATCGTCAGACATAGTGGCAGAAAAAAGTAAATTTTGCTTTTTTTCAGGCAACAAATCCAAAATGTGTTCCAATTGTGATCTAAAACCTAAAGCCAGCATTTCGTCCACTTCATCTATTACCAATTTTTTAATGAGTTTAAAGTTGAGTGTGCCATGGTAACCTAAATCTAGTAATCTGCCTGGAGTGCCTACCAAAACATCACAACCTTCAGCTACGTCATAAGCTTGAGTTTTTAGATTTGTACCACCATAAACACCCTTGACCACCACATTCATATATTTGGACAAAGCCGAAGCTTGTTCTACAACTTGAACTACTAATTCTCGAGTGGGCACTAAAATTAATATTTGTGTATGCCTACTTTTATTGAATTGCCACATTTTCAACAATGGCAAAAGGTAGGCTATAGTTTTTCCAGTTCCTGTCTGAGCAATACCTTGCACATCCTTACCTGACATGATGATAGGAAAAGACTGTCGCTGAATGGTTGTAGGTGTTTCATACCCCAAATCATCCAGAGCATTCCAAAGGGGAATATTTAAGTTTAAGTCTTTAAAAGTCAATTTTTATATTTTGTTATTATACATTAAGTCCTCCACAGACACTCAAAGTTTGTCCAGTAACATACACTGACATATCCGACCCCAAATATATGCAGGCTTGTGCTATATCATCTCCTGACCCCAATCTTTTTAGAGGAATACTGTCAGAGTAGGCTTTTTTTTGCTCATCTGTCAAACCATGTGTCATGTCTGTCTCTATAAAACCTGGAGCTACTGCATTACACCTGATGTTTCGCGAGCCCACTTCTTTAGCTATTGATTTAGTAAAACCAATAATACCTGCTTTTGAGGCAGCGTAATTGGCTTGACCTGCATTGCCAAAGACTCCCACGACGCTACTTATATTGATGATAGAGCCTGAGCGTTGCTTCATCATGGGTTTTAACACGTGTTTTGTGAGATTGAATACAGATTTTAAGTTGACCTCTATCACTTGATCCCACATTTCTTCTGTCATACGAAGCATTAAAGTGTCTTTGGTTATGCCAGCATTATTGATAAGAATATCTATACTGCCAAATTCACTCACAACTTGATGGATTAATTCTTCAGCTTGACTATAATTTGCAGCATCTGATTTGAACGCTTTCACTTTGACGCCATAAGCTGAAGCTGCTTCTACAACTGCCAAAGCTTTTTCTTCAGATGAGACATAGGTGAAAGCAATGTGAGCTCCAGCTTCCGCATATTTCATAACTATGGCTTCCCCGATTCCACGGCTACCTCCAGTAATTAGTGCCGTCTTTCCTGATAATAATTGCATATTTATTAATGAATTTTATTGAAATGAGACCGCAAAGATACACTTTTTAATTTAGGTTGATGGTTTGATGTATAAATTATCCATGTTTTAGTAAGAATTAATGGTCTAACCACTTAAATACAGGGCTATTTTTTCATGCAATAATTTTTATTTTTAAAAATCCAATAGTAATAAAGTTTAAAATTATAAAATTGAAAAATTTAAAGTTAAATGACTGATAAATATGACATTAACAATATATACATTGAAATGAATGTTTTTAAAATTGAGCCATCAATAAAATATCATTTTAATTTGTAGGTTATATGTTAAATTTATAATAAAATATCTTTTATTGTATGTTTAATGAAAATAATTGATAATTTTGCCTCATAAAGTTATCAAAAATGTATAGAATAATAAAAAGTATTTTTTATTCTTTGACTAAGTTAATAATAATTACTTCCATTTTTGCTTGTACAACAAATGAAAATGAAGCTATATCAAAAGAAATATATCCATGTGATAGAGACCACATAATTTTTGACAGACCTGTTTGGAGT
>CAZBCV010000052.1:0-16533 GCA_964490495.1 uncultured Aureispira sp.
TTATTTCATTAAATTAGGCAGATATCTGAATATGCTGTGACATTAAGAAAATTTACAAAGAAAGATGTATGAAAATTTTCGCTAAAACCCGAAGGGCCTACCTGAGAAGGTAAGCAGACTTGACCTTTACTATGCCAGTGAGGCATTATCTTTGCGGCTCGGGTTTTGTGGGGTTTTTACAGGGAATAAAAAGTAACGTTCCCCGTATATGATGTAGCCGACGAATGGAGGCTATAGGTATTAAACGGATTGTTGGGCACAGGACTTTATTCTTTTAATTTTTTCCATAGGTTTTAGCTTTTCTATTGTTTTTCTATAACTCATTTCGTAAATATACTTTTATTCAAGGTGAATTCTAATTGGTAAATTAATTTTTACTCGTCTAGGTTCTCCATCTTGATTTCCTGGTTTCCATTTCGGCATATTTTGAAGAATTTTAGAAATATTAGATAATCCTTTTCCTTTTAAAATTTCAATATTACTAATTTCTCCATTTTTCTCAACAACAAAAGTTACTAGAATCGAACTCCCTATCCCATCCTCATTTGATCTTGGATTATACTTCAGATTTCTAAAAATGAACTCAAGCAATTTTTTGTCGGAACATTCTCTTCTATTTCCCTCTTTTTCACATTCCAAAAGTATAGGCATCTCTTTAACAATCATATAAATTGAATCGCTATCAATCGACACTACTCTACCTTTCTCAGCTTGGGAAGCTATATCAGTTCTTACTTTCTTTTCATTTCTACAATTGGATAAAAGAAGTAAGATTGAAATTTGAAGAGTTAGTTTCATTACTAATTTTATTGCTATTTTTTTGTTTTGCCCAACATAATATTTCCGCAAACATACGTAAATATTTGATATAAAAACCCATCCATCTTCATCTCATAATTCATTGATAAATAATATTCTAAATGCGCTGTTTGGATTAATCAAGCACAAATATAGAAGAAAAAATGTATTTAGATAAACAAATTGATGAAATAATTTTAGACGGATGGAATATTTTGTACTTAAGGTCTGTATCCAATAAGAAGGATGCTTATTTTATTTTAAGAACTTTGGTTTTGTTTCAGTAGTGAATCTGTGCGACACATCATACCAAACCCCATTAAAACCCTAACCACCGCATTGTGTGGACAAAGGCAATGGCAAGGCCTTTAGATGAAAATCTATGTAGTTTTAGCAATTTTGTTCGCATTTCTTTTATACTTTGTATTTTCAACACAGAAATATAATCGCCCCCTATCACAAATTTCTATCTCTAAAAATACTCAAAACATTTCAAATCAATAAATATGTGCAAGAATCTTCTAAATAAAGTATATTATGATTATCTTTGCGCTCTTTTTCAAAAATATTAGAATATTTTATGGGACTTCAATGCGGAATAGTAGGCCTACCCAATGTTGGAAAATCTACACTTTTTAATGCACTTACATCAGCGAAAGCATTAGCAGCTAATTATCCTTTTGCTACAAAAGAGCCTAATTTAGGGATTATTGTGGTGCCAGACCCAAGATTGGACAAGTTGGCAGAATTGGTAAATCCCGAAAGAGTATTGCCCACAAGTGTTGAAATTTTAGACATAGCCGGACTCATCAAAGGAGCCTCTAAGGGCGAAGGTTTAGGCAATCAATTTTTAGCCAATATCCGTGAAGTCGATGCTATTGTTCATGTCGTGCGCTGTTTTGAAGACGACAATGTAATACACGTCGATGGAAGTGTCGATCCTGTTAGAGACAAGGAGATTATTGACTTAGAGTTGATATTCAAAGATATGGACACTATGGAAAAACGTATTGATAAACTTAAAAAGCAAGCCAAATCAGGCTCTAAAGAGGATGTAATCAATGTAGAATGGGCAGAAAAACTTTTAGCTCACCTTTCCGATGAAAAACCCGCCAGAAGTTTTGAGGTGGATGAAAATTTTGAAGACTTATACAAAGATCTTTACTTGCTTACAAGCAAACCTGTGCTTTATGTTTGTAATGTTGATGACAATTCGGTAATAGATGGTAATGTACTCACAGAAAGATTTAAAGAAGCTGTCAAAAGTGAAAATGCTGAAATCATTCTGATATGTGCAGGTATGGAAGCCGATATCGCTGAGCTAGAAAGCAAGGAAGAAAGAATGGAATTTATCCGAGAAATGGGTCTAGATGAGCCAGGAGTCAATAGGATTATCAGGGCTGCATACAATCTTTTGAACCTCAGTACATACTTTACAGCGGGTGTGAAAGAAGTGCGGGCATGGACCATAAAAAAAGGATGGAAAGCCCCACAAGCGGCAGGCGTAATACATACCGATTTCGAAAAAGGATTTATTCGTGCTGAAGTCATAAGATATGACGACTACATTAAATTTGGCTCAGAAGCTGCTGTAAAAGAAGCAGGAAAAATGGGTGTAGAAGGCAAAGAATATGTTGTGCAAGATGGAGATGTCATGCATTTTAGATTTAACGTATAAAATATCATAATCATAAAATCACCCTACAAATATTACATATTTTACAAACCTTACGATGTTTTAACCCAATTCAGTAAGGATAAAATAGACCAAAAAACACTTTCAGATTTTTTGAAAGTGGCCACAGATGTCTATCCCATAGGGCGATTAGACAAAGACTCGGAAGGGCTTTTGCTCTTGAGTAACGATCCATCACTTAATGGATTATTGCTCAACCCCAAACAAGAACATCAAAGAACTTACCTTATTCAGGTGGATGGAGATTTAGACACTGAAGCTGTTTCAAAACTAAAACTTGGTGTAGAAATAAAACTGACCCAAGGCACTTATAAAACTCAGCCGTGTGAAGTCAAAAAATTAAGCAAACCGCCTGTGTTGCCAGAAAGAAATCCACCTATAAGATATAGAGCCAATATACCTACTTCTTGGGCTGCCATTGACCTGTCGGAAGGAAAAAACAGACAAGTCCGAAAAATGTTAGCTTCAGTAGGCTATCCTGTCTTAAGGCTAGTAAGAGTTCAAATAGAAGACCTCAAATTAGGAAAATTACAACCCGGTCATTACTTCGAAATAAAGCCAGAGGAACTTTTCAGATTACTTAAAATTCCAATGCCTAAATATCAACCTCAACCCAAATTAGAAAAAAAAGCGCCAATATCGACCAAGAAAGTAGCTCCAACTCCTAAAAAAAAGTCTTACAAAGACTATAGGAAAAAAAAGTAATGGCAAACAAATTTACGTATTTATAGTTTAAGTGAGTATAATTTTAATAATATAATCATGCAAGAATTTTTTGTAATGCTTTTAGTCATTTTTGGAGTGTTTGGCTTGTCGTTTATTCTCCTCAATATTAGGCATATATTTACAGGACAAGAATTCAGAGGTTCGTGCGCCTCAAACAACCCAATGATAAAAAATGAGCTAGGTGAGTGTTCAGTCTGCGGTAAGCTTCCTGATGAAGAATGTAAAATGCCCGAGGCTAAGGCCTAAGCTAAATTATCTTTTCGTGGCTAAAGATTGAAAAGCAATCATTAATCCCAATATAGAAAAGATAATCAATGTTAATGTCAATATTAACATGATTTATAAATTTAAACTGTTGCGATGCAAAGGTCGCAATTCTTATTATTTTTACCAAAAAAATCAAAACAAAATATTTTATGAAATTTCTCATCTTTGATGTCAATAATAACAAATTAAATATAGTAAGTATATATTTAATGTTGTTTTACATTACTTTACAACCTATTTCGGGGCAGGAAGCCCAAAGATATAACACTGCAGAAATTTTTCACAAAATGGAAAAACTTAATGTAGTGGGCTCTGTATTGTATGTGGCAGCGCACCCAGACGACGAAAACACAAGGTTGCTCTCTTATCTTGCCAATGAAAAAAAATTACACACCACCTACATATCTTTGACACGCGGAGATGGAGGTCAGAATCTTTTAGGTCCAGAAATAGGTCCAGTTATGGGTGTTTTGCGCACACAAGAATTGTTGGAAGCTAGAAAAATTGAAGGTACTCACCAATTATTCACAAGAGCCAATGATTTTGGATTTTCTAAAAATGGAGAAGAAACTATGGAAATATGGGATGCGGATGGCGTCACTGCTGATGTAGTTTGGGCTTTGCGTACCACCCGTCCAGATGTCATCATCAATAGATTTGACCACAGAACATCAGGTTCAACACATGGACACCACACTGCTTCGGCACTCATTGCCATAGATGCATTTGATAAAGCAGGAAACAAAAATCAGTATCCAGAACAACTCAAATACACTGACATTTGGCAGCCACAAAGATTATTCTATAATACTAGTTGGTGGGCATTCGGAAGTCAAGAAGCTTTTGACAAAGCAGATAAAACCAATTATGTAACACAAGAAATAGGAGTTTACTATCCTTATCTGGGTGAAAGCAATAGTGATATAGGAGCAAGGTCTCGAAGCATGCATAAGTGTCAAGGTTTTGGAAGCACAGGTTCGAGAGGTTCAGCACTAGAATATTTAGAGTCCATCAAGGGCGACCTTCCTATTTCAAAAAATGATATATTGGAAGGCATCAATACTTCGTGGACTCGACTAAAAGGTGGAGACAAGGTTAAAAAACTGATTGAAACACTATTGGCCAACTATGACTTCAAAAATCCTGAAAAATCTGTGCCACAATTAGCGAAAATATACGAAGCTATAGGTCAAATAGAAGATACTTTTTGGAAAAAAATTAAACAAGCTGAAATAGTAGAATTACTTTTGGCTTGCGGTGCAGTCTTTACGGAGGCGCGCACCTTTACACATAAAGTTGCCCCTGGAGACCTCCTAAATCTCGAAATTGAGTTTTCACAAGACAGACCCTCAGATATTAAATTGATAGATATCACAGGATTGGACCAAACGTTTAATAAAACTAACTCAGAATCCAAAATAACTGATGTATTGTTTTGGAAAAAAGAAGTAACTGTCCCGTCAGAAACGCCCTATACTCTACCCTATTGGTTGTGGAAAAAAGGAACTTTGGGTATGTTAAATGTAACTCGTCAAGAAGATGTATGCAAGCCCCTCACCGACAAGGTTCTTAAATTTTTATTTACCATAGACATCAACGGTATCAAAATCCCATTTGAAAAAGAATTGGTTCACAAATACAACGATACCAAACGTGGTGCCACTTATCGACCGCTTGAAGTAATTCCAGCTCTATCTATAAACCCACAGACCAATGTCATTATCTTTGCAGATAACACACCTCAAACAGTTACAGTGGGTCTCCATGCATGGTCCAATGATATCAAAGGCACACTATCCATCCCTACTCCAAAAGGTTGGAAGATAAGTCCAGAAAAAATTGATTTTTCATTTGACAAAAAAGATGTTACTCAAGATTTTATATTTACCATGACGCCACCGGATGATGCTCAAGAAATCACTATTACGCCTGTGGCTACAGTGGGAGACAAGAAGTATGATGGCACATTGATAGATATTAGTTATGAACACATACCCTATCAAGTGGTTCGTATGCCAGCGGATATAAAAGTAGCCCGTCTCAATATCAAAAATCATACTCAAAAGATTGCCTACATCATGGGCGCAGGCGATGACATACCACAAAGCCTTAGAAATATTGGCTGTCAAGTTGATGTGGTCAAGGCAGACCAACTGACAAGTAATTTTCTTAAAGATTATGGCGCCCTTATCATGGGTGTAAGAGCGTATAATACCCTACCTGAACTTAAGCACAAGCAAGATATAATTTTCGATTTCATATCCAATGGTGGTAATGTTTTGGTTCAATACAATGTCAATAGAGGGTTGGTAACGCCTGACTTCTCACCTTATCCCATCACACTTTCACGCAAAAGGGTCACAGAAGAAAACAGTGAAGTTCGCATTATCAATCCTAATCATCCCGCACTCAATTTACCCAATAAAATCACTTCTAAAACTTTTGAGGGATGGGTACAGGAGCGTGGTCTATATTATCCTGAAAAATGGGATGAAAAATTTAGTTCACTTATCTCATCTAATGACAAAAATGAAGAGCCTTTAGACGGTAGTATATTGATAGCACCTTATGGTAAAGGACATTTCATCTATACAGGAATTTCATTTTTCAGGCAACTACCTGCGGGCGTATCGGGTGCTTATTTGCTTTTTGCTAATTTAATATCAATGGGCAAAAATGAATAATAATTGGAAAATCAAAGGCTGGCAACCTGCCTATACATGGGTACTTATCATGAATGTTGTCTATGTTATAATTTTTTATCTCATCATGAATCATTGGAAATAACTAAAAAGATATGAGTACAATAGATTGGGTGATATTGATAAGTACATTGGCTTTCATAGTCATTTATGGCACATGGAAAACAAGAGGTAGCCAAAACATGCAGTCCTTTCTTTTAGGTGACAACGAATCCAAATGGTGGACAGTAGGTTTGAGCGTTATGGCGACTCAAGCCAGTGCCATTACATTTATGTCCACACCAGGTCAAGCCTTTCATGATGGAATGGGTTTTGTGCAGTTTTATTTTGGTTTGCCTTTGGCCATGATTATTATTTGTTTTACTTTCATTCCCCTTTATCATAGGCTCAAAGTTTTTACAGCGTATGAATTTTTGGAAAAAAGATTTGACATCCGAACACGTACCTTGACAGCAAGCTTATTTTTGATACAAAGGGGTTTGGCTGCTGGTATTACTATCTATGCGCCAGCCATAATACTTTCAACTTTATTGGGCTGGAATCTCAATTTTCTTAACTTACTCATAGGCACTTTAGTGATAATATATACAGTGAGTGGCGGCAGCAAAGCTGTGAGTGTGACCCAAAAACATCAAATGTTTGTCATTTTTGCTGGAATGTTTATTGCTTTTTATATTATTCTTAATCAACTACCAGCTGGAATTAATTTTTCAAATGCTATGGATATTGCCGGGGCGTCTGGCAAATTAAATATTTTGGATTTTTCTTTCAATATAGAAAGTAGATATACATTTTGGTCTGGCATCACTGGCGGTTTGTTTTTAGCCCTCTCCTATTTCGGCACAGACCAATCTCAAGTAGGCCGATACCTTTCTGGCAAGTCTGTCAAGGAATCACAATTGGGTTTAATATTTAATGGATTACTCAAAGTACCCATGCAATTTTTTATTTTATTGGTGGGTGTCATGGTTTTTGTTTTTTATCAATTCAATACTTCACCCGTATTTTTCAATCAGTCCATACTTACAAAATTGGAAAACAGCGCGGCTAAAACCGAACTTAATACCCTTCAATCCAAACATGATTCTATATTCCAATTAAAACAATCTATACTTGCATCCGCTAAAGCGCAAAATTGGCAAAATATTGAAAATTCAAAATCTGAATGGAAAAAACTACTTGAGGAAGAAAGTAATATTAGAAAGATTACTCAGACATGCGTGGATTCCTATCTACCATTAGAAGAAAGCAATGATAAGGACTATGTCTTTATCTCATTTATATTGGCCTATTTACCCAAAGGCTTAATAGGTTTATTATTGGCCGTAATATTTAGCGCTGCTATGTCCTCGACGGCTTCCGAACTTAACGCATTGGCCACTACATCTACGGTGGATATCTATAAGCGCAGTCTCCATCCAGACCAAACGGATAACCACTATGTGAATGCCACAAAATGGCTCACTGTGGGATGGGGCATTGTGGCTATTTTATTTGCATGTATTGGTACTTTATTCGAAAACCTCATACAATTTGTCAATATTATAGGCTCCATATTTTACGGAACCATTTTGGGCGTATTTTTAGTAGCATTTTATATTAAACACATACAAGCGAGAGCCATATTTTATGCGGCCATAATTAGTCAGATCACTATTTTTGCTATATTTAAAGCAGATATCGTAGGTTACTTGTGGCTCAATGCCATAGGCTGCTTATTGGTCATTGGTATCAGTAGTCTCATTCAGATTTTTGATAAAGGAACAACGCATGTCACTACCTAAAGACTTTGAATTCAGAATGAAAAAGAATTGGGATGAAAAAGAATTTCAGTCCTTTTTGAATGCAATGTCTGAAAAACCACCGACATCCATACGCATCCACCCCGAAAAATATCAGAAAGATGTGCCACATGAAAATATTCCATGGAGTACTTATGGGTTTTATCTCGAAGACCGCCCCATCTTTACTTTGGACCCAGATTTTCATACTGGAAGTTATTATGTTCAAGAGGCCTCATCTCAAAGTGTAGAATGGATACTCAGGTACATCACTCAAGGCAATAAAGATATCAAAATCTTAGATTTGTGTGGCTCGCCTGGCGGTAAAAGTACATTGGCCGCAAATTTTTTAAACCATCAAGGACTATTGGTAGCCAATGAAGTCATCAAAAACAGGGCCTATACCCTTCGGCAAAACATCATCAAAGAAGGATATAGCCATGTAGTGGTGACCAATAATGATCCTTCAGATTTCACCTCATTGGAAGAGTATTTTGATGTGATTATTGTAGATGCACCTTGCTCTGGAGAAGGTATGTTTCGCAAAGATCCCCATAGCATCAATGAATGGTCACTAGATAATGTCAGCCTTTGTTCGGCTCGCCAAAAAAGAATCCTACACGATGTCTTACCTTCATTGAAAGTCAAGGGTCATATCCTATATTCCACGTGTACTTACAATGAGGAAGAGAATATCAATAATGTAGAATATATCTCAAATGAATATGGTTTGAATTCAATTTCGTTACCATTTGATGAGGAATGGAATATTACACCCATAGAAAAAAAATCCTCCATAGGTTACCAGTTTTATCCTCACAAGACTAGAGGGGAAGGTTTTTTTGTGGCCTGTTTGCAAAAGACTAAAGGCAAGAATATCGAAATGACTTTTCCAAAATCTTTTAAAAACATTACTGTACCATCCTCAAAAGAAGCAAAAGAAATAGCAACATATATTGACTCAAACTCTCATCAATTAGTGATAGATAAGGTTCAAACTTTTAGGGTCATACCAGAAAAACAAACGGAAAATATAAAACTATTAGCCGATATGCTTCGAGTGATTCACTGCGGAACAGCCATAGGGACACTCCAAAAAAATGTTTTCATCCCCGACCATAACCTTGCTACTAGTGTTAATATTCCACACCATTTCCCAACGATAGAACTCTCTGAATACGAAGCACTTCAATACCTAAAGCGTGAACTCAATGAAGTGGAAAGCCCACACAAAGGCTGGCATATTGCTACTTATAGAAACAATGGACTTGGTCTCTTCAAAAACTTAGGTCATCGCATCAATAACTACTTACCTCAAGAGTTGAGAATAAGGATGGATATAGAACGTCACTAAAAAAACGACTTTGGGCTTATGAATGACATTTAACCTCTTTTTAAAATAGAAAAAGTGGTTCTTCTATTGGTTTGATGCTGTTCTTCAGTACATGAGCCGCACTCGCAGATATCAATCAATTTTGACTTTCCAAAACCTTTAGCTACCAATCTTGTGGCAGCGACACCTTTATTGACAATATAATCCACAACAGATTGTGCTCTTCTTTGCGACAATTCTTGATTGTATTCATCACCACCTCTACAATCAGTATGACTGGCCAATTGAATTTTTATTTGAGGATTATCCTTCAACAATTGCACAAGGACATCTAGTGTAGGTTTAGCTTCATCTTTGATATCCCATTTATCAAAATCATAATAAATATTGCTTAGATTTATTTCTTTATCCACAAATATTTTATCTAAAATGAGTTCAGTATTGATAGTTTTGGAAGTTTCGTCATCGGAAAAAATGATTTCTTCTTTCATGATGGTTTTAGTGGAATTAAGGTATCCGAGTTTGGCGGCAACGAGTTTTACAGATGTATTCAGAGGCACCAATGTGTAATAAAACCCATTATTATCGGCATAACCCGTGGAGATCGTCTTTCCTTCCAAATTTTCCAATTTTATAAGTGTTTCACCGAGGGCTACTTTTCCAACTATCCCACTATTAGGTTCATCTTCAGTAGCAAATTTTGGCGTGAATGTTTTTACGGTGATGTATAACAGTTTTTTGGGGTCAATCTTTTTGTCTATAATTGTTGTATCTTTCTGGATTTTCAATTTTTTGAAACTATACAAATCGTCTTTTCCATTGCCATCGCGTGAAGAAACAAAATACCCTTGATGAACAATTTTACTGTTGCGCTGAGCAAAATAATCCACTACAAAAGAAAAGTCGTCCGCTCCACTATTGATCGGGCTTCCCATATTAATAGGCTTAGACCACGACCTATCTTCTTGAAGGTAAGTTTTGAAAATATCGAAACCACCTTGTCCAGGCCAGAAATCGGACGAAAAATAGAGGGTGTCTTTATCTCCGGTAGGAAATACTTCATTGCCGGGCGAATTGATGGTGGCAGGCATTTCTTCAGGTAAAGACCATGTCCCATCTTCAAAGAGTTCAGCATAATATAAGTTTTTTGGACCACCGGGTTCATCCAAATCTGAAGAAAATACCAAAACGCTGTCATTCTCAATGAGAGTAGGCTGTCCATAATTGATTTTGTCCAGAATGAAAGGCAATACTTGAGGTTCATCCCAATACCCATTCAATCTATTGGAGACAAAAATTTTACAGAAATCATCGCTGGTGCTTTGTTCGGACACACACCTCGTAAAATACATTCTATTCATGGAAGCATTGAAACAAGCCGATCCATCATTGTTTTCGGAGTTTATTTGTGAATCAAACCTTTTAACCTCTGATCCATTTTTATACATAATGAATAAATCACTGAATTTTTGGCCTGTCCATAAGTAGGTGTTTTTTCCTGTGGACTCAAATCTTTCGGAAGTAAATACCAAAAAGTTTTCGTCAAAAATGGCTGGAGCATATTCTGAAACATCCGAATTATTAATTAATTTACTGATGACATAATCAGAACCTTTCTTTTTATTGTCCAAAGCTGACTGATATTTTTGAACTTCTCTTTGAGATTCTTGCTGTCTTCCCGATTGTTCACCTATTTTTTTGTAAACATCAATGGCACTACCATAATCTTCTAGATATACAGAAGATTTGGCGGCTCCCATAAGAGCTTCTACCCCATATTTGGATTCTACAGCCCTCTGAAACCATTTTTGTGCCTCATTGTATTTTTGTACTTTCATGTAGCTCTGTCCAAGTAAGTATGATTTTCTTGCTAAAACAGCTTCTGATTTATTATTTTTAAGTTCTTCTTCCAGGAGTTGAATAGCAACATAGTACTGCTTTCTTTCATAGGCCATTTCACCATCCTTTATCTTTTGGTTGAAAGAACAGGAAGCCACTACTATTGACATTATTGATCCCAATAACAGAAAATAACCTAACCGCATTGAGGGTTTTATTTTTACAAAAAAGAGCATTAAGTTTTACGTTTTTTCTTTTCGGCAGCTGGAAATAATATATTATTAAGAATGAGTCTATATCCTGGACTATTGGGATGCAGACTCAAATCGGTTTCTGGATCTCCTACATAATGCCGATAATCTTCAGGATCGTGACCACCATAAAACGTCCATGTGCCGTAGCCATGAGAGCCATGAATATATCTGACTTCATTGGCAGATTTATTGTCGCCTAATATCAATACTTCGGGCTTAATAAACTGGCGTCCAAAAGCTGTACTTTGCCCCATAAACCCTTTGACAGTTGTGGTATGGTTTTGTACCAACATAGTAGGTATAGGATCCCATTTGGCCGAAAATTCAAATAAATTAAAATAATCAACTTCGGGAGTTACATTTCTATTCTTCTTGTCAATTTCTGAATATTCGTAAAGTAAGGGATTAAGCACTAGCCTGAAATCTCTAAATGCAAATGTTTTGGAATAGTCGAGTTTACTATTGGCATCGGTATCATATCCATCACCATCATACATACTGTCCACAAAATCTATTCCCTCTGCGGCCAGAGCGATATCATAAGTATCTGTGGCTGAGCACATCGCAAACATAAATCCACCGCCCGCTACGTAGTCTTTTATTTTTTTAACAACCGCCAATTTCATCATTGAAACTTTATTGAAACCCAGGCTTTTGGACAATTCTTCCATCTTTTGTTGATTGAGTTTGTACCATGCAGAACCCCCGTAACTGGCATAAAACTTACCATATTGTCCCGTAAAATCTTCATGATGTAAGTGCAACCAGTCATATTCTGCCAATTTGTCCTCAAGAACTTCTCTGTCATATATTTTATCAAATGGAATTTCGGCATAAGTCAAAACCAAAGTAACGGCATCGTCCCAAGGCTGAATTCTATGACCACGCGCACTAAAATCTGGTGTATAAACCGCTATTTTAGGAGCTTTCTCTAGCTTTATCACTTCTTTATTGGCCTCAGGATTTCCTATTTCATTCCTTATGTTTATCCATTGAGCATCAGATATGACCTCATAGCTGACCCCGCGGACCTTCAATTCATATTCCAATGTTTTGGCATAGGGATAACCAAAACTTCCTCCACGATAGTTAAGCAACCAATAAGCTTCTACGCCCTGCTCCAAGACCCAATAAGTGATACCATAGGCTTTGAGATGGTCCTTTTGTTTACCGTATTCCATAGGTACCAAAATATATGAAGAATAGCCCAATTGGACTATAAAGAGTATTAAAATTACTGTTAAAATCCTAAACATTTAATCTTTTTTTCTTTCTAAACGTTTCAGTTGCAATTTAGATTACAAATTTAATTTAAAAAAATCTTAATATATCAAGAATGTCTTTGAATAATTGTATTAATTTTAGACATTTGCGGTTCATTTCATATAAATAATAAGTGATAAATACAATTAATTTTTCTTATCCGTGGTGGTTTATACTATTTTGTTTAGGTGCTGGCATTGCATATGCGGCCCTCATGTACTATAAGGAAAAAAAGTTTTCAGAACACCATCCATGGATCAAAAAATCTATGGCTTTATTGCGTGCCATGAGCATTTTTTTTATTTCGTTACTGCTCCTGTCTCCCTTTGTAAAGATTATTAAAAACGATATTCAAAACCCTATCATTGTCATAGCCGAAGACAAAAGTGAATCCCTAGAAGTGGGTTTGAAAGAAGATAACTCCAATGCATTTAATCAGAAAATGAATGATTTGGTGGCCGCTTTAGAAAGTAAGTTTTCTGTAGTAAGATTATCTTTTGGGTCGGATGTTCACACAACTTTCAAAGACAGTTTGACGGACAAAAGCACAAATATTAGTAAAGCGATTCAGCATATATCAGAAAACTATAAAGATCGAAATTTAGGGGCTATCGTACTCAGTACAGACGGTATATTTAATGAAGGTAGCCATCCTCTCTACTTAGAATCAGGACTTGGCTCACCCATCTATACTATTGCATTAGGTGACACCATTCAAAAAAAAGATCTTTATTTTCAGAATGTTTTGCACAATAGTATTGCCTACTTAGGTGACAAATTCCCTATTCAAGCAGATATTGCGGCTTTCAACTGCAATGGTACTACAAAACTGACTTTAGAACAAATATCTGGTTCAAATACAAAAATCATTGCTGAAGAAAATTTAAATATTAGTACGAAGAACTTTTTTACGACTAAAAACTTTGTCATCGATGCCAACCAAGTGGGTGTAGTGAGATACAGATTAAGGCTTTCTACACTGGAAGGAGAATTCAATTTGAAAAATAATACAAAAGATTTCTATGTAGAAGTGATAGATGGACGACAAAAAATCCTCATCATGGCTCATGCCCCTCACCCAGATTTAGGTGCTCTCAAAAACATCATCACTGAAAACAAAAACTACGAGGCAGAAATTGTTATGGCATCTGAATTTAAAGGCAATGCTGCGCAGTACAATATGGTGATATTCCATAATTTGCCCTCAGCTACTCATGATATTGCTCCCCTCATTACACAGCTCAACAAGACCGAGACACCTCGAATTTTTATTGTAGGTATGCAGACAGCCCCACAAAAATTTAATCTTGTTCAGAACGTAATAAAACTAAATACCAATAACAAAAATTTAGAAGAAATTCAAGCTGTTATCAACCCAGGTTTTTCACAGTTTACGCTCAGTGACAATTTCAAAAAACTGCTCAATAGGTTTCCGCCCCTCCTGACTCCGTTTGGCGAATACAGTGTAGAAGGAACAAGCCAAGTTTTGCTTTATCAAAACATAAAAAAAATAAAAACTAACTATCCCATGCTCGCCTTCAATGAAAAAGAGAGTGTAAAAACCGCCGTGTTGTGTGGTGAAGGCATTTGGAGGTGGAGATTAATCGACCATCTCGAACACAAAAACTACGACATCATCAATGAATTGGTTCAAAAAACAATACTTCTGACTTCAGTCAAAACAGACAAAAGAAAATTTAGGGTCAATACTTCCAAAAATGTTTATAAAGACAATGAGCAAGTCCTATTCGAAGCTCAACTATTTAATGATAGTTATGAAATGATCAATGAGCCTGATGTGGAATTGAACATAAAAGATGATGCCGGGAATGAATATAAATTTATTTTTGATAAAAACTCTAATTATTATACACTCAATGCCGATTTATTGCCAGCGGGAGTTTATTCTTATACAGCCAATACAATGTATGCAGGCCAAGTTCAGAAAGCACAAGGCAGATTCAATGTAGAAGCTATTCAGCTTGAACAATACGACTTGACTGCAAGACATGGTTTATTGAAAGGTATCAGTGACAATTCTGGTGGCCAAATGTTCTATCCCAATCAAATAAGCCGACTCAAAGAAATCCTTTTGACCAATGACAAAATCAAACCCGTGCTTTACGAAACCAAAAGTACAAAATCTATTCTCCATCTAAAGTGGATATTCTTTTTGATATTAGGATTATTGAGTGCAGAATGGTTCATGCGCCGATATTTTGGCAGTTATTAATTGAAATATGAAAATCTATCTTGATAATGCGGCCACAACTCCACTTTTGCCCGAAGTTGTAGAAGTGATGACAGCTATCATGCAAAATGATTTTGGCAATCCTTCATCCATACATTCCCATGGTAGGAAAGCCAAAACGATCATCGAAAATGCACGGCGAACCATGGCACAAACCATCAATGCCTCACTTTCAGAAATATTTTTTACTTCTTCCGCCACCGAAGCCAACAATATGATATTGAAAATGGCTGTTCAATCTAAAGTAATAAAACGTATCATTAGTTCACCTACGGAACACCATTGTGTCTTACATACTCTAGATTACATGGCTGAACAAAATCTATGTGAAGTGGTGTATTTAGCGGTCAATACTGAGGGTTTTATTGATATGGAAGAACTTGAAATGTTATTGTCAGAAAAAAACACCCCTACCTTAGTTTCCATTATGCACGCCAACAATGAAATAGGTACCCTACAAGATATTGAAAATATTGCCTTAATATGCCAAAAATACGATGCTTTATTTCATAGCGACACAGTGCAAACCATAGGAAAAATACCTATTGATATACAAAAAATACCCTTACACTTTCTTTCTGCTTCTGCCCACAAACTTCATGGCCCGAAAGGTGTAGGATTTGTATATATTAACAGCCATCATCTATTGCCACCTTTTATTCACGGAGGCAGTCAAGAAAGAAATATGAGAGCTGGCACTGAAAATGTGATAGGCATAGGAGGTTTTGCAAAAGCCATGGAAATGGCACAAAATGAAATGCAGCATCGAACGATTATTTTAAAAAACCTAAAGAATACCTTCAAAAACCTAATAACACATACAATAAACGACATCACTTTCTTAGGTAGCACATCTGAAAATCAAGCTTCGCACCATATTGTCAATTTATCCATGCCGCCCACACCCAAGTCAGAGCTTTTAGTGATGAATTTAGATATAGCTGGCATATCTGTTTCCTCAGGAAGTGCCTGTACGGCAGGAATAGAGCAAGAATCACATGTTTTAAAAGCCATAGGCCATCCAAGTGATCGCCCATCTGTACGTATTTCATTCTCTCATCTCAATACCATCGATGAAATAGAATTTACTGTCAAAAAATTGGCAGAAATGATATAAGTGTAGGTAGTCCTTAGCAAAATATAACTACTATTCTACATCGACATCCCGGGTTACAAAGGACCAGTCATTATGAAAATCTCCAATCAGGCAGGAAAGCTTTTGGAAACCCACCACTTAATGTATTCGGGGTTGATGGCGTGGCGGTTGGGGAAGGGAATTTGGAACGTGGAGTTGACTTTAGATACAAAACAAGTGTTGTTTTTGACTATTATAATTGAATGAGCTATCAACCAATTGTGTAAATAATATTTGAATCAATAAATAGAATTGAAATCATAAATAAAATTCTCATACCATTCCACCTTTTTTATACAAGATGCCTTGAATAGTGTGATTAAAAACTGAGCATATCAAGCAGGATTTAATTTCAGGTGACTGACTAGATTTTCGACTTCAAATTTCTAACTTCAACACCAGCCATAGGCCCCGGATATTTTATCTCAGCGAGGCCACTGATACAAATGGCAAGAGATCTGAAATCCTCTAACTTCTGACCTACCGAG
>CAZBCV010000053.1:0-16311 GCA_964490495.1 uncultured Aureispira sp.
ACCGGGGGTTCGAATCCCCCCTCCACCGCATAAGGTACTTTTATGGTAAGAAATAAAGGATAGAAATTCGGGGCGTAGCGCAGTCCGGTTAGCGCGCCTGGTTTGGGACCAGGAGGCCGCAGGTTCGAATCCTGCCGCCCCGACAAAAGAAAAGGGAGTCATTTGGCTCCCTTTTTTTGTTTTATGTAATTTGTCCATTATTATTTCAAAGATATTATTAGACGAACTTAATGGCTTTTATACTCTTCTAATTAAAACTATATTTATTATGCATCTATTACTACTCCATTGCTTTCAAATCGATCGTTTGTCTATTAAAATACTGAGTTAATAGATTTTATTTTTCTGAATTTTCAAATTGTATTAATATTGCACTATAATTCGAAGAGAGATGAAACACCTACGAACGACCTCCGTACACAAAGGAGAATGATTATCTGGGTGTTCCATTTGACCGATAATCCATCCCACCAGAGGTGGGTAAACTAAAAATAAACAGATGAAATTTTTTATGCGTTTTGTAGTTGTTTTACTCATTAACTTGACATGTTTTGAGGCCACATATTCTCAAGAAATATGGACATTAGAGAAGTGTATTCGTAGAGCGGTGGAGCAGAGTTTTTTAATTGAGCAAAACAAAGCCAATGTAGAAGATGCCGCCATTTCAAATATTCAAGCAAAACATGCTAGATATCCCAATCTTTCTGCTTCTTCTAATGTGGGTTGGAATTTTGGTCGGACCATAGATCCTACTACCAACACTTTCAATAATGAAACATTTTTTAATAATGGTTTTAATTTAAGTTCGGGAGCTGTGTTGTACAACGGCAATAGAATAAATAACAATATAGCACTGTCCGATAAAAATCTCAAGGCGGGACTTCAAGATATGGAACAAGCCAAAAGAGATATTGTACTAAATGTAGCTACCATTTACCTCAATTTATTGTTTGCTAAGGAAAATCTCCAGTTGGCATCTGTCCAGTTGAAACAAACTCAAGACCAACTTGAGTCTTTGGAAAGACAAATCAAAGTAGGCAATAGGCCAGAAAATGATAGGTTTGAAATAGAAGCACAAATAGCTACAAACAACCAAAGATTAGTGCAAGCTGAAAATAATCTAAAAATTCAACTTCTCACTTTGAAACAGATTTTGAGACTGGATATGGACACGGAAATAGAGATAGCTCAACCTAATTTAGATATAAGTTCCATTACAGACCCGGAGATATTGACTTTTCAAGAATTGGTTTTATCAGCTGTTCAAAGTGAACCGGCAGTTGCGGCGAATAAATTGAGAGTTGAAAGTGCTGAATTGTCGAAGAAAATGGCAGACGCAGAAGCCATACCTGTTTTATCTGCTTTTGGAGGTGCAAGGACAAATTACTCTAATAGGGGTTTTCGTATAGGTGAACCACAATTAACTTTTATAGATATACCTGTTACTTTTGGTAATCAGTCAGGAGTATTGACATTGCCTCAACAGATTCCGAATTTCAAAGAGTCTCCATATTTCGAGCAATTTAATGATAATATTTCTTATTTTGTAGGACTTAATCTCAATATTCCTATTTACAGTAATTATACCATCAAAGCAGGAAAACAAAGAGCAAAAATTAACATCAAAAGGTCACAATTAAATTATGAGCAATCCATAGAAAATCTTAAAGTAACTGTCGGTCAGGCATTGACAGATGCTAAATTGGCCAAAGCTCGATATGCAGCCGCCATACAAACATTGGAAGCAAGAAAAAATTTATACAATAATACACTTAAAAGATTTGAAATAGGCAATGTGGGGACTTTTGAGTTAATCAATAACCAGTCATTGATGGAAGCTGCGGTTTTTGAGGAACTCACTGCAAAGTATGAATATATATTTAGGACAAAAATATTGGATTTTTATATGGGTGTTCCTATCGAATCGCAGTTTTAATGATTTAATTTGCACCTTCAAAGGCTTAAAAAATTGAGTAGAGAATAATTTATTTTTTATTAATATAATGATAATCAGGACAAAATGAATAATAAAAAAAGTAATAAATGGCTTATTGGTTTAGGAATTGTTTTTTTGGCATTGGCAGTATTCGCTGTTTACAAAGGTCAAAAGAAACCTAAAGGTTCTGTTGTGACGGTGGATGAAGCCAAAGAAAGGTTGGTGAAAGAGACAGTTTCGGGTAGCGGAAAAGTCTATCCAGAATCTGAAGTTAAGATATCGTCAGATGTGTCAGGAGAGGTGGTTGAGCTTTATGTTCAAGAAGGGGATTCTGTGGTTGTAGGGCAGATTTTAGCGCGAATAGACCCGGATACTTACCTATCCGCTGTAGAACGTGGAGAAGCTACCGTAAATTCGAGTAAATCTCAATTGTCAATCAATAAGGCACAAATTGAGTCTAACAAAGCACAAAGAGAACAAATAGTCGCCCAATTGGAAAACGCTCGTATTGTTCATAAGCGCAATGAAAGTTTGAAAGCAGATGGGGTAATATCTCAAGCTGAATTAGATCAAAGTTGGGCGACATTGAAACAACTTGAAGCCAATTTAAGAGCAGCTGACGCCAATATTAGATCAGCACAACAAAATGCTGAAGCCTCTGAATTCAGTATAAAAGGAGCTGCTGCAAGTCTTAAAGAACTCAAAACAAACTTGAGTCGTACTACCATAAAAGCTCCTACAAGTGGCATTGTCTCTAGTTTGTCAATAGAAAAAGGGGAGCGCGTTGTAGGTACAATTCAGATGACCGGAACAGAAATGATGAGAATTTCAAATTTAAATATTATGGAAGTTCAGGTAGATATTAGCGAAAACGATATATTGAAGGTAAAACTCGGTAATGAAGCAGATATAGAAATAGATGCTTATCCTGGAAAAAAGTTTAAGGGTGCAGTAACTCATGTGGCCAATTCTGCCAACAATATTGCCTCAACTACGGGTGTAATGAATAAAGACCAAGTCACTAATTTTATTGTAAAAATAAGAGTGGATCCTGCTTCTTACCCGGATATTGTAAAATCAAATCAAAAATATCCATTACGACCAGGAATGTCTGCGACAGTTGACATATACACTAAAGAAGATAAAGGTATTACCGTGCCTATACAAGCGGTGACAGTAAGAACTAAAGAATCTAAAAACACTGAGGAGAATTTACGAAAATCCGAACCTAAAAGTAGCGACTTCGATGAGGTGGTTTTTGTGATGTCTGGAGATACTGCCTCAATGGTAAAAGTTGTTTCGGGGATTCAAGATGACGAGAACATTATAATAAAGTCGGGAGTGAAAGTAGGTGATAAAGTCATTACTGGTCCGTATGATCAAGTGAGCAAAGACTTATCTTCTGGTGCCAAAATCCGAGTAAAAACCGACAAAGAAGATAAAGAAAATTAATAGAATATAATAATTTAGAATTTTTTTTACTAGATAATAAACTTAAAATTTAGTTAAAAATTATGATATATCACAAAATTTTATTTTCTTTGCGGCGTTTTTTATACTGTATTTACAAATAAAATTTTAATAATAAATATAATGTCAGATTTTAAAATGGATAAGTTGGACCTGAAGATTTTGAAGATGCTTCAGGAAAATAGTAAGATTACGAACTTAGAGTTATCTAAGCGTATAGGTTTGTCACCAGCACCTACATTAGAAAGAGTAAAGAAACTGGAGCAATCTGGTATCATACAAAGCTATCATGCAAAAGTAGATTCTACAAAAATGGGACTCAATGTCAAAACATTCGTTTTGGTATCACTAGCATGGCAAAAGCCCAATGCTTTAGAAAATTTTATTGAGAAAATTAATAAAATTCCAGAAATTTCTGAATGTTATATCATTACAGGAGATGCAGATTTTATTTTGAAAATTGTCTGCAAAGATATTCCAACTTACGAAAAATTACTTTATAAAACTTTAGCTCAGGTAGAAGAAATTGAAAGATTGAAAACACTTATGACACTTTCAAAAGTTAAAAAGGAAAAAGTATTGCCTTTTGATTACGATTCTTTTGAAGATGAAAATGAATAATTTTCTGAAGAAAGTAGTTTTATACTGCTTCTAAAGTGTTTCAAAATATTTAATTAACCGCCTTTTCTATTTCAATAGAGGGCGGTTACTTTTTTTTTGTATAAAAGAATCAATGATTTGGACATTTCATAAAGAAGACTCAAATGTGGTACATTATCTTATGGGTACCATGCATTTGGCTACATCACAAGCCTTTACCTACGCTGATATTGCAAAAAACTATATAGCAAAATCAGCGCAATATCTTGCTGAAATGGATCTAAATTCTGTAGATCACGAAGAGTTAAGAGCATCTTTTTCTTTACCCTATCCTCAGAAATTGAGTGACTTCTATAGACCTAAAAGGTTTTTAAAGCTCTTAAAAATTATTAATAAATCTTTTGGCATTGATATTAGTGTTTTGGAAAATTATACACCATTTTATATTTTCAATGTTATCACTGATTCTTCCAATCCCAAAACTTTCCCTAAGCCGCTTGACCAATATTTATGGGACTTTGCAATGCAGCACAATCTCATTTTAGGCGGATTGGAGACATTCGATGACCAAAAATTTATAATGAAACACATTCCTTTGGATTATCAAATTAAGGCCCTTAATTCATGTGCAAAAAATCCTGCTTTGTTCAAAAAGAAACTTAAACACATTAATCAATTGTACGCTATGGGAGATGTACAACAGTTATATAAAACTTCAAAAAAAAGTATGGGTTCTTTAAGGTCATTAATGATTTATGAAAGAAACTTTAAAATGACCCAATCCATATTAAATAAGCTCCAAAATGGATCTACTTTTGTAGCTGTGGGAGCAGCACACATACCTGGCAATACTGGCATTTTGAAACAACTTAAAAGTGCAGGATATAAAATCAAGCCTTTAAAAATCTAAGTGATATGGATCATACATTTTCTAAAAAAGAGCCCATAAAAAATATTGTTTTTGATTTTGGTGGCGTTTTATTAGATATCGATTTTACATTGACTTACGAAGCCATGTCTCTTATTTTAGGCAAAGAGTTTTATCCTAAAATGATGACTGAGTCAATGAAAACTCATTTATTAGATTTTGAAAAAGGCCTTACTACAAAAGAAACATTTATATGGAATATACAAAGGTATGCTGCAAACGAGACCCCACATGGATATGATGTTATTAAAGCGTGGAACAAAATGCTTTTGGGATGGCAGCCAGCAAAATTTCAATTTTTATTGAATTTAAGACAAAATTATAAGGTGTTTTTGTTGAGCAATACCAATGAGTTGCACATCGAATGGGTAATGAAAGATTTGAAAAAAAACCACTCTATTGTAGAGTTCGATAACGTATATTTCGACAAAATTTATTACTCTCATTTGCTCAACATGCGAAAACCTGATAAGGATATTTTTGAATATGTATTGAATGATGCTCAAATTATTGCATCTGAAACACTATTTGTTGATGATTTGATGGTTAATATTGAGGCTGCGAAAGATCTAAATTATCAAGTGTATCACCATAACCCTCACGACGATCTTATCAAATGTATAGAAAAAATATTGCAAGATTAAAGAATTCCCCTAAAATATATTTGTAATTCATTTTGTATTGATAAACAATGATTTATATGTATATTAAAAAATATTTTACAAATTATTAACAGAGTTGATAAACTTTCTGAAATTAATAAATGTTATAATAATATATTGATGTTTTTGATACTGACATCATACTAAATAGAATATTATTTAACTCAATAAAATTAGTAAATTATGCAAGTAACATTTCAGACAGTTCACTTTACTGCGGACCAAAAGTTAAAAGATTATATCAGTGAAAAGCTTCAAAAATTGACCAAGTTTTATCCTAAAATTGTACAAACCACTGTATTTATGAAGTTAGAAAATTCTGGACAAGTAAAAGATAAGGTAATAGAAATAAAAATGAATGTACCTGGAAATACCGTCATTACTACTGAAACTGACAAAACATTTGAAGCTGCTTTTGATGGAGCATTGGATATTACAAAAAGACAACTCAAAAAGCTTAATGAAAAGACTCAAGCCGTAAGGTAAGGGCAATTAAATTAAGTGTAAAAAAAGTTGCTATGATTAAATATTAAAATTTAATTGTAGCAGCTTTTTTTGTTATAAGAAATATTTTATACCTTTACACTTTGAGAAATATATTTTTATGTTAAGTAGCCTTTCTAAACTTTCAAACGATGCACGGGTATGGATTTACCAATCCAATGAAGAGTTATCACCGTTTTTGTATGTTGAAATTAAAACACTGTTGAGGGATTTTCTCGAAGAATGGACGGCCCATAATCAAGCATTATTGACTTTTGGCGATGTTTATCACAATAGATTTATTGTCATTATGGTTGATGAATCTTCTGTAGGCGCAAGTGGGTGTTCCATAGATAAATCTACTCATTTTATTGAAAGTCTAGAAACTCATTATGGAATCAGCCTAATGGATAGACAATCCATTGCTTATCTCACTGACGAAAATTTAATCAGTGTTGTTCCATTAAATGATCTAAAACAATTATTTGTTGAAAAAAGAATAAATGAAGAGACATTATTTTTTAACAATCTTGTAAAAAATAAAGAAGAATGGTCCAATAAATGGAAGACACCATTAAAGGATTGTTGGATTAAAAGGTTTGTTTAAGGGAGTTTGTAGAGAAAAATCCTTAGGATGTCGAAAATAGATAACTTTTTATCTTCATTACGAGTTTTGTTTAAGTAGCTTTTGGGCTTAATAAACAGCATCCAATAACACAAATTAAGAGTCGTATATGGTTTTCGGAAAAATAAAAAAGACATTAGGTATTGAAGGAGTAAAACTTGTCCTCATAGTACCTGAAAGGATTGACAAAAGTGCAGGATTACTCACAGGAATTGTAAAAATGACATCGTTGAGTGACGATAATATCATAAAATCTATAGAAATTCAGATCATTGAAAAGTATCATAGAGGCAAGGGTGAAAACAAACTTATAGATGAATATGCTATGGGTAAAGTTGTGCTCAACAAAACTGTTCATATTAATAAGGATGATATTTTAGAAATACCATTTGAATTGGATTTTACATTTGTACCTTCTGAAATGGATCAGTTAGAACAAAAAAATATTTTTGCAAAAGGTTTAGTAAAATTGGCCAAAAAACTTAAAGGGGTAAAATCTGAGTATTCTGTTCGTGCACACGCGGTAGTGCAAGGCACCGCTCTACACCCTCATGATGTTCAGCCAATCATTTTAGTTTAAATAATGGGTTAACTATCAACGTTAACATTCAAAATTTCCTATATGAAGCGTATTTATTTTTTATCGACGTGTAGTACTTGTGCAAAAATACTTAAAGACCTTCCACTTGAAGGTGTGGAACTCATCAATCTAAGAATTCAGCATATTTCAGAGTCGGATTTGGATGTTTTGTATAAAGCAAGCGGAAGCTATGAGAGCCTTTTTAATAAAAGAGCACAAAAGTGGAAACTCATCCTCGATGTCGATAAACCCAAGTCAGACAATGATTTCAGATCTTTGATTTTAAGCGATTATACTTTTATAAAAAGACCTGTTGTCATCACTTCTAAAGATACAGCCTTAGGCAACGATGCGTCATCGGTCGAAAAAATGAAAAAAATTCTTCAATAAACAGAATTATTTTTTCAGTAACACTATCAATCGTTCATCCATATATTCTATTGTCAAAGCATATTTATTGGCAATAAATCCCATAGTTTCTTTTGTGTATATAAATATATGGGTAGGGTCTTTTTTATAATACCAAGTTTCAAAAGGTGTATTTTCACCCAATAAATGAGTCATAATGATAAGTCGCCCACCTGATTTTAGAATGTTCAATAATTTGCTGATTTCAATATGGGGTTCTTTGAAATGCTCAAATACTTCACAAGAGAAAATATAGTCGTATTTTTCTTGAAGATAACTTTCATCGGGATAAAAGAAAGGGTCATACAGCCTTACTAAATAATTTTTTTGCTTAAGAACATAAGCAATGACTGGTCCTGTCCCGCAACCAAAATCCAAACCCATATGGTGCGTATCATAATGTTTGAAAATAACATTTGAGATAGGTGAGGTGAAATTTTGGTATTTGATGTCATTGATGTCGTTGTTGTGTAATTCGTATCGTTTCCGTTCTTCTATTTCACTAATAAAATATTTTTTGTCTTTGACATAACTATTACAATTTTCGCAATTAAAATAATGGGTATCAACTATTTTATTCAAAGAATTAGAGCAAAGTGGGCAAATCATCGTGGCTTTTATGTTTTGAAGTGACATATTTTCATTATAAATATTTATTAGGAACTATAAGGTTTGTTCAAATATTATTTTGGATTATCTTAAATTGTTTTCATTGAGCAAACATATCAATGCTGTTAATTGTTGTAACGGGATTAAAAATTAAAAGGGATGTCTGGAGTTGCAATTATTATACCTGCAAGATTAAATTCTACTAGATTGGCCGAAAAACCATTAGTGGATATTATGGGTACTAGTCTTATAATGCGCGTTTACAGGCAAGCAATTCGGGTTCGAGGCGTAAAACATGTGATAGTGGCTACGGATGATAAAAAGATCTATGACCACGTATTGTCCATGGGTGGTCATGTGATGATGACAAGTGAACATCATCCTTCTGGAACAGATAGGATAGGGGAAGTAGCTATAGCTTTAGATGTAGATTATATAATCAATGTGCAAGGTGACGAACCCCTTATAGATCCGCATCAGATAGAGGAATTTATTGATTTTTTGAAAAGTTCAAAAGCAGATATTGGAACACAATGCTCAAAAATAAATTCATCTGATATTTTATTTGATTACAATGTGGTAAAGGTGGTCAAATCTTATCAAAATCAAGCCTTATATTTTTCTCGGCAAGCTATACCGGCTATAAGAGACCATGCCTATGACAAATGGCTTGATATAGCTACCTATTTTAAACATGTAGGCATTTATGGTTTCAGACGTGAGATATTATTAAGACTCATACAATTGCCCAAAGCCTATCTTGAGAACATTGAATCTTTAGAACAGTTGAGATGGTTGGAACACGGCTATAGTATTCATTGTCAAGAGACAACTTACAATTCGATAGGAGTAGATACTCAGGAAGATGTTGACAAAGTATGTCATTATCTGCTTACAAAAAGCTTCCATTAAAACCCAATGGAAGAATGTCTGATACACTCGCTAATTCATAAATTTCAGGACTATCCGACTTGAGTAAAATCCTAATGGGATGTTGATGTCTATGTTCATATTCTGAGATGACTTGCCTACAAGCACCACAAGGCGATACAGGTCTAGTGATAGGCATTCTAATATTTTTTATGGTAATAGCCAATGATTCTACTGCGGTTTTTCCATTATATGTTGCTGCGTTGTACAAAGCCACACGTTCGCCACACATGCAAAGAGGATAGGATGCATTTTCTTGATTGCTACCTAAATATATAGACTTGTCTATTAATCTCGCGGCGGCACCCACATGAAATCCTGAATAAGGCGCATAGGCATTATCTAGTTGTCCTATTGCTTTTGTCATAAGTTCATTGTCTTCAGCATTAAGTTCAGCCATATTGCTATATTTTTTGTACTGAAATTCACTAGATAATATTTCCATAAATGCGTTGATTATGATTTAGAAGTTATCTATTGCAAAAATCAAACCATAATTTTATCTTCGATTTTTAATTTTAGGTTAAATTATTGATAGAAAGAGTAATTTTTTTCAAAAAAATGAGATGTTTTAAAATAAAATAAATATTTTGTGCTCTTAAATGAAATCTAGTACCTCATATAAGCACATTTTTACATTGTCGGTTCCTATTATGTTGGGAAGTGCGGCTCAGAACATAATAGTTTTAAGCGATAGTGTATTTTTATTTCATTATGATGCTTTAGATTTTGCTGCAGCTGGACTTGTGGGAGTTTTCTATTTAATAATTGCAAGTATTGGTTATGGTTTTTCTAGAGGAGGACAAATATTGATAGCTCGTAGAAATGGAGAAAATAATTTTAAAGCTGCGGGAGTTGATTTTCAATCGTTAGTAGTTTTTGAACTGTTTTTGTCAGTCCTACTTTTTTTGTTTCTTCAGTTTTTTAGTAAAGGATTTTTTTCGCTTTTTGTTACTAATCCCAATATTCTTGAAAAGTGTTTAGATTATATTGAGCCTCGAAGCTATGGTGTATTTTTCAGCTATATAGGAGTGTCGATGGTCGCGTTTTACACAGGTATTGCACGTACAAAATTCATTATTTATGACACTTTGGTCCTAATAGTTGTCAATTTGGTATTGAATTATATTTTTATATTCGGCAAATTTGGTATTGAACCATTAGGCATTAGAGGTGCGGCATTAGCGAGTACAATTGCAGAAGTTGTAGCTTTTTTAGTATTTTTAGTCTATTTAATAAATGATAAAAGCAGCAGGTCATATGAGCTTTTTAAGTTTCATAGAATATCTTTTAAAGATATAAAAAATATGTTTTCCATTGCCTCTCCAATGGTTTTTCAAAGCATACTTGGTATAGGTTCTTGGTTTTTGTTTTTTAGTTTCATAGAGAATATGGGCAAAGAAGAATTAGCTATTTCTAACATATTGCGCACAGTCTATCTTATTTTATCTATTCCATGTTGGGGTTACTCTGCGGGGATAAATACTTTAGTGAGCCAATTTATTGGTTATCAAAAGAGGCAAGCTGTTATTCCTCTTATTTTAAAAACTACAAAACTCAACCTCATCACTACGATTTTGATAAGTTTGCCAGTTGTATTGTTTCCAGAATTTTTTCTATATCCTCTGTTTGGAAAAGAAGACATGAGCTTGATATTGGCTACTAAACCATATATGGCTGTTTTGTTTGGAATTTTGGTAGTTTTTGGAGCGGGGGGCATTTTTTTTAATGGACTTATTGGTACAGGACACACTCAAACCGCACTTCGCATTCAAACGATCTTTACAGTATTTTATATTATTTATACCTATTTGGTCATCAAGCAATGGCAGCTCAATTTAAATTGGGCATGGGGAGCTGAGATATTTTACTGGCTCGGTATATTGATTATGTCAGTCATTTTCTTAAGGACCAAAAAGTGGCATTTTCTCAATTTGGGGTAGGCTAGTTTTATAGTTAAAAGCAGTTCGCCTAAGTTGAGACGAACTGCTTTGAGTATAATTATGGAAATACGCCTAAAGTCAAGTAATCGCCTGCTACTTTTTCAAGAGCTACGATAAATGCGGCATCTCTTAAATTCTTAACTTTTTTGTTGCCATGGTAAACATCTGTGATTTGATAATAAGAATTTATCATGGTTTCTTCAAGTCCCGAACGTACCAAATCTATTTCCTCAGCTCCCCTGGTAATTATAGACTTTTCTCTATCTCCAATAGATTTTCCGGTCAGATTTTCTACTGTATTCATTAGGTTGAGGTAAGTGCTTTGATTAAATCTTTTGTCCATACGACCAAATCTCATATGAGATAGATTTTTGAGCCATTCAAAATAAGAAACAGTAACACCGCCTGCATTCGCATACATATCAGGTATGATAATGACACCATTCTTGATGAGGATGTTACTTGCTTCTGATGTTACAGGACCATTGGCTGCTTCTACAATAACTTTAGTTTTTACCAAACCAGCATTTTCTTTATTAATAACTGATTCTAAAGCAGCGGGCACTAAAATGTCACATTCTATGCTCACCCAATCTTCTCTATTTTTGAGAGTTTTAGTCCCTGGAAGACCTAAAATAGTGCCATTTGTCTTTCTATAATCTAGAGCAGCTTGCATGTCAATACCTTTTTCGCTATATACAGTACCTTCAATTTCTGACAAGCCAATAATCTTAACATCTCCCTCTTGTTGAGAAATAAGACCAGTGTAAGATCCTACATTTCCCATACCTTGAATGACCATCGTTTTGCCTGCAAGGCCTTTGGTCACACCTAGTTTTTTTACAATTTTGTCATCATTAAATACTTCTCTTGTTGCATAAAAGCACCCTCTTCCTGTAGCCTCAGTACGTCCATTGATTCCATTTTGTCTCACTGGTTTTCCTGTAACACAACCTGCGGCGTCTATTTCACCACCTTTAAATGTTTGATAAGTATCGAGAATCCAGGCCATTTCTCTTTCGCCAGTACCATAGTCAGGTGCAGGCACATCCACGCTGGGTCCAATGAAATTTTTGCGAATCAGTTCTACTGTATATCTTCTTGTGATGCGCTCCAATTCTTCTGCGCTGTAGGCACGTGGACTAACTTTTACACCTCCTTTCGCTCCGCCAAAAGGTACATCTACAATAGCGCACTTATAAGTCATCAGCGCGGCTAATGCCATCACTTCTTCTTGATCTACATGGTGACTAAATCTAATTCCTCCTTTAGTAGGTAATCTATGATGCGAGTGTTGTACTCTGTAAGCCTCGATGACTTGATATGTGTCTCCGATTTTTACGGGAAAATTCATTTGATATACTGCATTACAGACTTTTATTTGTTGTAAAAGTCCAGGATGTATATCCGTTAGTGCTGCCGCTTTATCAAAGTTGGCTTGCACACTTTCATAAAATCTTAATTGTTTAATGCCCATTTTTAATATGATTTTCTAATTTGGTTAGCTTGTTATCTAATCGGTATAAAAATATTATTATACCTATAAAAATAATTAAAATTACTACAACCACAGAATAAATTTTTCCAGTGCTCCTCAAAAAATCTAAACTCTGACCTTGTGCATGGAGTATTTGATTCATGAGCAAAAGGATAAGTATTGCTGTGATTTTTTTAATTTTAATAACTATATTTTTCATTATGTATCTTTTTTAGGATTGAGTCAATATTTTATCTTTCAGTTTTTCATAACGTGTAAGTAATGAGGACATCCATAAGCCCAATAAAGTTAAACCTATTATGGCTGGATAAAACAACATTCTTAAAGTATTGTCTAAATCTTCACCACCCAATGCAGGGTTACCTCCATTGCCAGGATGGAGACTATCTGTCATTCTAGGGATGACAAAAACTAAAGGGATGAGTGCTAAAAAAGCAAAAATACTGTATGAAGCGGATATTTTCGCTCTTCTGTCTGTGTCCTGACCTGCGCCTCTCAGAACTAAATATGCTAAATATATTAACATGGCTACTGCTGTCATGTTGAGTTTTACGTCTGTTGTCCAAAAGGCATTCCAAGTAAATTTTGCCCAAATAGACCCCGTCAACAATCCTAATATTCCATACATAATGGCTATTTTGTTGTAAGAACTTGATAAAATGTCGTGGTGCAAATCGGATGTTTTTAAGTACATTATTGCGTGATAAAGACCTACGATAAGCAAAATGAACATGGCAAACCAAATGGCCACATGAAAAAAGGTATTCCGAATAGTTTCGTTGAGGATATTTCTATACGGAAATCTGAATCCACTGATTGTGTTGAACGAACCAGCTGCATTGGATTTCCAACTAGAAAAATCGTTATTGCTCGTGTCTTTCACCGTAACAAATATGGCATTAGGCTGAACGAAAGCACCATCTATTTCATTGTCAATGATTAGATTGAGAGAGCTCATGGCTGAGCCATCAGGAAAAGCAGGCGGTAATTCAAACGTCAATTGAGCATCAGTTTCAGAAACGGCTGCAAACTCTTTAGCGGGTATAGTGTGTACTGAATCCAACTTTAGCCATGCTCTGTGGTCATGAGCGGTCTGAAAATGAGTATTGTAGCCTATAATTGAAATATTCACAATCTCGCCAGCGGGCGCAGTACTCGGTTGAGTAGAGATTACCCCTGGTTTTAATGGCGTCAACATTCCTACTACAATAACATATAGCAAAATGACAACTCCTGAAAATTTCCACCATTTTCCAAGCATATGATTGATTTCAATTCAGGGACAAAAGTAATACATTGTATCCAATATATTGATATTACTTTCAATATTTTTTAATTTCGCCATAGTCCGGGAAAAAGCATTAAAACAGCACCCAACAATATACTGTCAATACCTAACAATAACCAGATATCTTCCCAAACGCTTGTATCTGCCATAAGGCCTGCACTAACCGACGAAATTTTTAATAATAATAGTAAAATAGGAAGCACTAATGGGAGTGCCAGAATAGACATGAGTGTAGAATTGCTGGCATCAGATGCAGATATTATGGAAACAAAGGTATAAACTATAGACATACCCATAATCCCCAACAATGCACCTGTGAAAAACAAAGTGTTATCTCTAATCGGGTAGCCAGATAATATAAACAGCAATAGAATTATAATTAAAAATAATTTGAAAAGGAATACAAAATTGTAAAGAAGTTTGGCAATTAACAGTTCAGTGGGATCAAATAAAGTGTAATAATACAAGTAAGTTTCTTTGTTTTCTTGCACAAAACTTTTCACTATTGCACTCAATCCGACAAAAAGCATAATTATCCAAACTAAAATAGTCCATTCGCGTGGAGAGATGACATTGTATGCCTTAAAAATAAGATAGACTATCGTAGCTGCAAATAAAAATATCCCTCCGACGGCATATTTTTGCCTGAAATCAATGGATAACTCCTTTTGAAAAATGTTTTTTATATTGATTAAATTCATTATGTGTTGGACTTAAATCCACTGCAAAGGTAAACAATAATTCTGATGTATAAAATCATACATGACAAAAAAGTATAGTTATTCACTTTAGATTTGAATTAAAAATTGCTTGTTTAATATAATTTGTGTTTCAAAGTTCAGTTAAACTTATTCCTTATATATAGAAAATATTTATGGTAATGAGTTTTGTTAAGTTTTTTTATTTGGATTTAAATTGTAAGGTGATACTTAGATTTTTAGGTATTATTTTAAAGATATTTTTTAATAAGGTTGATTTTTGAAATAATTATGTATAAAGCTCATTGAGTCTATGAAACCTTTTATCAATTTTTTTCAAACAATTTTGTTAATGCCTTAAACCATAAATATCCAATAGCTGTTGCAGTAAATGTAAATTCAAATCATAACCTTAACCCAATTATAAATCATGAATTTAAAAAACATAACAGTCATAGGCTCAGGAACTATGGGCAATGGTATCGCACAAGTATTTGCAACGTACGGGTATGCAGTACAACTTTGCGATATATCAGAGCCAGCTTTGGATAGAGCTATGAAGACAATAGAAGCCAACTTAGGGAGAATGGTGAAAAAAGAGGTTATCAGCGATGCTGATGTACCGAAGATATTAGGCAATATTTCTAGAAATACTATTTTGGCAGAGGCTGTTGCTCATGCTGACTTAGTGATAGAGGCTGCTACTGAACGAGTCGAAACCAAATTAGAGCTTTTCAAACAAATGGATACTCTTTCACCGACTCATTGTATATTGGCCACTAATACGTCTTCTATATCAATAACTCAGATTGCTGCTGTCACTCAAAGACCCGAAAAAGTCATAGGAATGCACTTTATGAACCCAGTACCTGTAATGAAACTTATTGAAGTTATAAGAGGTTATGCAACATCTGACGAAGTCTGTGATACCATCATGAAATTGTCAAGCGTTATAGGAAAAGTGCCGGTTGAAGTCAATGACTATCCAGGATTTGTGGCAAATAGAATATTAATGCCAATGATCAATGAGGCCGTTTATACGTTGTATGAAGGTGTTGCCGGTGTAAAGGAGATTGATACGGTGATGAAATTAGGCATGGCACACCCTATGGGGCCGTTAGAGCTCGCTGATTTTATTGGCTTGGATGTATGCTTGTCCATTCTGCGGATTTTGCATGATGGCTTTGGAAACCCTAAATACGCTCCATGTCCTTTACTTGTAAATATGGTTGTGGCCGGAAAGTTGGGGAGAAAGTCCCAAGAAGGTTTTTACACTTATCAGGAAGGAAGCAAAGATTACTCCATATCAGCTAAATTTTTATAATCTCCAATATGGAAAAGTCCGGTTTATTGTCTGATCTTAAAGTTTTAGATCTATCTTCTGTATTAGCTGGCCCTCAGACAGGGTCGTTTTTTGCAGAACTTGGTGCAGATGTCATTAAAATAGAAAACAGCCTTACAAAAGGAGATGTCACAAGACATTGGAAATTACCCGCTGAAAATTCACAAAATGAATATTCTGCGTATTATTGGAGTGCTAATTTTGGAAAAAAAGTACATCTCCTTGATTTGACAAATGAAAGTGAAAAGGAGCGAGTCTATCAGTGGATGTCCGAATGCGATATTGTGATTTCCAATTTTCAAAAACGCACT
>CAZBCV010000054.1:0-16235 GCA_964490495.1 uncultured Aureispira sp.
CGGAAGCTTGATGGTAAATCGCTGTAAAATGCCCAAATACGCTGCCATTGGACAGCCAAATCTACACCATACTCTACTGCCTAATAATGGATAAAAACCCACTCCTACCACACCTGAAAAAGCGGCCCCTATAAAAAATCCATACCAACTACTGAGTGTGCCACTATCTATCAATAATATATTTCTAAAACCTGTAAACCTTGTTACTAAAACTGCTACGGTCATCATTGTCACAAATACTAAAACACCGTGAATCATCCAGCGCTCTATCTTCCATGCTTTGAGGGATTTGTCTGAGAGATGCCTGAAAGGATCGCCCGCTGTTTCTGCCAATCCACCACAGCCACACACCCATGAGCAATACCATCTTTTTCCAAAAAAATAGGTCAATACTGGTGTGATGACCAAAAAAGAAATAATACCCCAAAATAACATAAAATAGCCCAAGGTGCCTGCAGCCAGCATCGCATCTATATTCCAATCAAAAAAGAAATAATAATTGAGAGGCCATATATTTTTGAAATCGAAGTAAGGTTTGTTGAGACTTTGCATGATTTCAGGCAAAATAAAGGCTATCGCTGTCTGAAAAAACATGATGGAAATGGTCCTATACACTTGATATTTATTGTGCCTGTATTTGTAGATAAACTTAACACCCATCAGTAATATAGTCAGTGTGTAAATGGCTCCGTAAACAAACCATTGGCTCGCTGGTTTTCCTTTGAGAACGAAACTTAAAGGGTCAAAAAGTGCTATCAAACCTGTATTTTCCACTTCTTCACTCCCCTGACCCAATAAATAAGGATACCAGTAAAGTAATACATAAAATCCCGTCAAAAATATGGCCAATATCCAAGCCAAATTCCCTCTTGACGTCAATGAAGAAAACCAATTGCTATTGTTTTTGATACCCGGCAATGTGTTTTTGTATTGTCCAAAAGTGTACCAAAGAGATCCCCCGGTCACCAAACCGATGGAAGACCACAGCCAAAGTCCTGCGCCTTCAGATCTGAAACTGAGCCAGAATACCATTTGTAATAAAAAGCCTAAGCCCACTAGAGAAAGTGCTAGTTTTTGATTTAAATTCAAGCCATCTGTATGATGATGGGCCGTAAGGGAAATGGATTTGTAGGGTTGCATTATTGTTTTGTTTAACTTGTTGTTATTGCATTTTAGGGTTTGGTGTTAGGCCTTTCAAAATTCTTTCAATAATGGAAATGATAATTTTATCATCTCCATACTATGCATAAAAATGTAATGGATTGTTATAATCTATAAAAACGAATATTCCAAAAAATCTACTCATTTCAGGCATGATATTTCAGTGTTTCTTTGACCAATTTATCAAATTCATTCGTGGTAAAAGTAACTTTATGCCCTTCATCCACGGCGTGAGCTGCTTTTTCTAATCTTTGAAAATACTCTTCTTTGGTTTCAGGTTTATCCAAATTAGAATCATTATTTTTACTTTCCATGCTTTATATTTTTATTAAAGATGAGCTTCAATAATGAAACCTACATTTAACAATTAAAATTCTATCATCATACACTTTATAAACCAATCGATGTTCATCATTAATCCTTCGTGATATCAGCCCAGTCAGATTGCCTTTGAGATACTCCATTTTACCAATACCACTAAATGGATCTCTAAGAACTTCATTTACTATTTTATTTATTCTTTTTAGCATGGCTTTATCATTAAGTTGCCAATATAAGTATTCATTCCAACCATCAGAGTCCCAACTTAAATACCTTTTCATTCTTCTATCAAGTCCTTAATGATAAATTCTCCTTTTTTATCTCTAGCAATAGCTGCTTCAAGGCTTTTCCTATTGGCTTCAGTCGAAAGTAAATAAAGTGTCTCTTGCCAACTATTGTACTCATCCAAAGATATTATGACTGCATTAGAATCCCCACGATTGACGACATATATCTCCTGATCTTCTGATACTCGATCCAAAACTTCTTTTAGATTATTTCTTAATATTGAATAATTAATAACTTCCATGATAACTTATTTTAGTACTTATTAACGTACGCATTTGTATTTTAGTTCAAAATTAAAACATTTTACTTTATTAACTTTAATGGGTATAATTCAAATATGCGATCTTCAGACATTAAATAAATGTCTTCTGATATGGATTGAACTATCAAAAGTCTATCAAATGGATCATGATGAAATACCGGTAAATCTTTCAACAAAGAACTATGTTTACTCAAAAGTGTCAATTCTTCAAAACCCACATCTTGGCAAATCTCAATAATATTATCAGGGTATTTCAATTTATTTTTTGATGCTTTTATGGCCATTTCAGCTATTGAAACTGAACTAAAATAAATTACATTTAAAGGATCTCCTATCAATTCACTATATTCTCCTCTCAATCTATTGTTGTCTTCTAGAAACCAAATGATAATATGTGTGTCTAATAAAATTTTCATTCTGGAAAAATTTCTGACTTTTCGATAGCATCTAAAATTTCTTCGTCTTTATCCCAACAATCATCGCTATACCAAATTTCTCCTTTCAGTGCACCTGGCTTTCTTTTAATATTTTCTTTTTTAAATGCCACTAATTCTATTATTGGCTCATTGTTTTTACTGATGATTATTTTCTCACCAGCTAAGACTTTTTTAACCAATTCTGACAATCTGCTTTTTGCACTATGCATGTTTACTATTTCCATTTCAAATATTTACATTAGCTAATTTAGCTAACTTAACAAATTTTTGGATTTTAAAGTTCATAAAATTATATGAAATCATTCCTAAAATTCCTATTTTTTTAATAAAAATTGCTCCACTAAACTCAACTTTCTTTTAGACTTAATTTTTAAAGTTTTGCCATTCTTTTGATTGTATATAACTACAAAAGCACTTTCATATTCTTCAAAAAACTCAGGGTCGAAATTGGCCAATGAAAGATTTTCGATGACCGTTTCGATATTTGTTTTATCTGCTATCCATTTTTCACATACTGCATGGCGGTATCTTATACCCATAAGATTAAAACCCGTCACTGATCCTGATGCTGTTTCATAATTGATCCGAATGGCTTTATTATCTAAAGGATGTTCCCAATACAGTGAGGTGATATTTTCAGGTGTTTTGGCTGGTATATCTCCATACACTTGGTATTCTATATCGAAAAATTTCGCAGAATTGAACCATATGCCTGGGTCGTATATTGTTGGCGCATTGCAAATAGTCTCTGCTACAGTTTTGCCCATGATTCTCCCCGTGTACCAAACGGCTTCAATAGGTCGTCGTCCTTGTTGTGGCATAGATAACTCAGCACAATCTCCTATGGCATAGACATCTTCTACAGAAGTTTGGAGATATTCATTCACGACTACACCTTTGTTAATCTGGATACCTGATGGTTTCAAAAATTCTACATTTGGGCTTACACCAACAGTAAGTCCAACAAATTGGCAAGCTATTTCTTCACCATAATTTTTACAAATCACAGAGCTAACTTTTCCGTTTTCACCTTTTATTTCTAAGAGTTCTTCACTCAATCTCAAATCGATACCATTGACCAAAATATGCCGATTGATCATAGCTGATTCTTCTGGTGGCAAAACTACATCCCAAAAGCTTTTTTCACGCACCAACATCGTTACAGATATGTGTCGGCTATGGAACATCTCTGCCATTTCTATTCCAATCAATCCACCACCTACTATCACAGCTTTCTTTATACCTTGCTGAGTGGTGGCTTCCATGCTCTCCAAGTCTTGAAGATGATACAATCCTTGCACGCCCTCTAAATCTTGACCTGGCCAGCCAAACTTATTGGACTTCGATCCTGTGGCTATAATCAATTTGTCGTAATCCATCTCCTTACCATCAGATAATGTTATTGTTTTTCGATTTGTGTCTATACTTTTCACCCATTCATTGACAATATTGATTCTGTTTTTGGCCCAAAACCAGTCTTCATAAAGTTTAGTATGTTCTTTCTTCATATGGCCCATATAAATATACATCAAAGCCGTACGGGAAAAAGGATATTTTGTCTCACCAGATATCATAGTGATATCATGATTGCTCATTTTTCTTAAATATCTCGCAGCCGTGGTTCCTGCAATGCCGTTTCCAATTATGATGATTTTTGCCATGATTATTTTCCATTCAGTACCCAATCATAATCTTTAAAGACTATGGTTGCGTTTTTATTAACCTTCACTATACTGTATTTATTGATAAAAGCAATTTTATCACCAAAATCTACACCATACCAATCAAATATTTTTGACAATGTGAGTTTAGAAGCCGAAATAGTTTGGTACTTTGAATTGTTGATAAACTTTTTAGTGACTTCATCTAATTGAGCATTTAAAGTATTTGCAAAGAAAGCCCCATTCAATAATGGTGGGCATGATTTGGCAGCACAATTGACCGCAAAATGAATTCTTGCATCATTAAACTGTGGTCTTATAATATCATTTTCTATATTATTGAGCGAATATTTTTTGCCATTTATATTGATTCTTTTTACATCCCATGGCTTTCCCCCATCCAGATTTTGAATGCTCTTTAATGGATAATTATTAACTATCAAATCTATTGTAAAAGCATTGTAAACATTGATCCAAAAGGCGAGTTGTTCATTTTTGGGCCAAGCAGAAGATACATTGACCGAACTAAAACTCTTAATTATTACATCCAATTCATGCTTGTTCGCCTTGATGCTTTTATAATCTACTTCTCCCTCTGTAGAAATATATTTTTTGAGAAAGGCGTCCCATTTTGTGTATTCAGGTTGTGCATTAGATACGTTCGCCCAAATACTCATCATAAATACTAAAATCACGCTTCGCATCATTTATATTTTTATAAATTTTTGAACAGAAACACTATTATCGAAAGATACCTCCAAAAAGTAAGTACCCGGGTTGAGTTCACTCACATTTATTGAGGACTCATTTTGGCCAGGACTCATTTCCAATATTTTTTGTCCCACATGATTAATAATGGTCACTTTTTGAATAATTTCTTTTTGATGTGTTCTGAAAAAGAGATCATTGGATACAGGATTAGGGTAAATACTTAAAGATTCGGTGACCTGAGGTGCGTCATGAGTTGAAGAAACAATATCAGGATTTAATAGAGGTGATTTGGCTACTTGCACAACTTTTTTATTGCTATCTGTCAAAATAACTATTGCATAAATTCTAGAAAGATCCCAAAAATCTTCTTGTTTGATTTTATCTTGAAAACTAAATTTGTTTCCCTCCTCTTGAGGTATTTGGAAAGATGGTAAATTTCCATCGGACAAAGATTTTCTAAAAACATCCCGATGAATTCTTTCACCATTGGGTGCATTGTAGAATACTGTGTCTTCCACCAAAGCCATTAAATAATTGACACTGCCAATATTATTGTTGCTTTTTATATCCACATCAAAAGAAATTTCTATTTCATCTGTTCCTGCTTTAGCCACCTTGACTTTAAGATCGACAGGGGTAGTTTGATTTTTAAATTCATTGTAAACCGTACTCGATGTTGCTTGACCAGACCTTTCCACACCATTAACCACAAATCTTGGCGTAGAACCAAAAATACCGTAAAAAATTGGTCTTGCATCATTTTGAACTCTATTTTGAGTGCTAAATAGACAAGAACTGTAGGGCCTACTTGGATGATAAGCGATATGAATAACATCAGGATTTTGATTCAATACGTTATAGAAACCTGGATTTCTACTGGCACAAGCGCTACATCTTGTATTGGTAAAATGCTCCACAACTATATTCTTAGGAACATCTTGAGCATTAATATTAGACGTAAAAAAGAATCCAAAAAGGATAAAAGTAAAGTTTTTAAATATTTTCATTGATCATGATTTTTATTTTAAAATAATAGATTGTTTTTTATTTTCCCCCAATAAGGATTGATAATAAAATTCGGATTGACCCCCTAAGACAATCTGACTTATGGCCACTGTACTGATCTCTGCATTATAATCCACATTAATGAAATCCCCATGATTGTCACCTTTTCTTTGGTGAAATTCCCAAAGATCGTTTGGACTTACTTGAGCCTCTAAAAAAGAGCCAAACAAACTTTTTCGCTTCATCTGAATATCATCATTATACAAGGTTGCAGATGAATAAATCGTAGGCGTAGTACATTTATGATAACTCAAATGAATATCCTTTTCGTCCCATCCATACTCCACAAAATTTATTTCATCATCTATCAGAACCAATGTAAATGGCTCCAAACCAGATGGATCAAATGAATCTGTGAAGGCTTTCAAATTTTCAGCTGCCAAATACTGAGGAATTATTGTGCCCCTACTCGCTCTATATGTTGCCTTTTTTATATGATTTTCCTTAAAACCATTTAAGATGGCCGCTACTTTTGTTCCGTCTGTGCCTATCCAAGTACCGTTGGAAAGATTATCTTTAGGCATCCAAATTTTCTTGCCATTGACTATATGTTCAACTACTTGAGCTCCATGAGTTTGTCTGGACCATTGTTCATCTCTATTGTGAGTAATCACAACTTTTTGGCTATGAGTTTTGACTATCGTAAGACAACACATTCTTTTAACGTTAATGTTGATGAACTAATTCGGAATCAAAACTCTGTCTATGTTTTGTAGTAGAGTATGCTATGCCAAAATTTTCTGGTATGTTGACGTAATTCAAATGGCTTCTCAATGCAATGCCAATGATCGCGTAATGATGGATGCTGTGTTCAATCAAATATATCAATTCTCTACTGACAGAACTATTGGCATCCAATAACAAACCATTGTATTCTATGGAATTGATTAATGTTACATCTTCTATTTCCTCACAACAAAAAATGGCAGACAATTCGTCCAATACCATTATAGCATAAGAAGGGTCTGTTTCGAGGGAAAGATTTCTTACTCGCTTATCATAATCCACATGACCAATGGTGAGACCCTTAGATAAGCAAAGGTAAAACTCCAAAACATGACGCACGTGCTGGCCAATACTACTATAATTGAGCACCTCTAATTTTTCAGAAAAATCATGATGGCTGAGTTGAAGTATGATTGAACGAAGTTGAGCAAAAGTATCTGATGTGATGTTTGAAAGCATAAAGAGAGTGAGTTTGTTTATATAAATGAAATAATTATTTTTTGAGTTCCGCGCTACCAAAGAGTTTTGAAAAACGTTCGCACCATATCAAAACAAATTTATGTTTTTCGAAGTCAACATTACTGGGAATATCTAATGAATATGTACCATTTTTGGGTTTGGCTATGATTTCTATGCCATTCAAAGCATTTTTATTTTCTGCCAAAATCAAACGAAGATCAGGTCCACTATCGGATTTTAAATCTTCAATTTGCAATTTTCTGATTCCATCTTTATCTTCTACAACACTTATCTTTCCACTCGTTGGGTTGGAACCATTTTCAAACTGACCAGAATAAAGAACCGTTATATTTGTTGGGTCGATGGCTTCATTGATAGTCTCAACTTCGTTTTTAGAACAACCCCAACTTAAGGTGACTATCAGGAAAATAACTATTTTTTGCATTGGAAATGTTTTTTAAAATGAAATAATAATAACACAAAGTTACTATGCAAGTATCACAAAATTATCACATATCAAAAATTCTAACTATTTTTCGAAAAGAATAGACTTCCAAAAGACCCATGTACTACTTCTTTTGTGTCCTAATTTATAATTTTCTTTAGATATTTGATAAATATATCTAAAATGTTTAAAACAATCCCTGTAAGCATTCCATAAACCCGTACGCTGATCATAGATATGTACCGGCTCCGAATTGATGCCATTGAGTTCTACGATTTTAAAGTTTTTCCCTAACTCCAAATTTGTTAAATCATAGTATTTGAGATCATATCTTCCATAATAAAAGCCTGGTATAGCTTTAGAAATTTGATCAAACACGTCCGTTAGCTTATCAGTAATAAGATGATTGGAATTGATGAATTTTGTGCCACGATTATGGTTACCAATAGCTTCAATTTTGAAAATTTCGCCTTCCGTGGGTACTTGAGTTAAAAATTCTTGTGTCTGCCTATAAATTTGTAATTTTGCCCGAAATGACATGGACATTAGTTGTTTTATGGTACTACTTCCGTCACCTGTAACGGTCAAAAACTCCTTTGTGGTAAATGATGTGATTCTTCCACTCTTTTCTGAGGGTCTTCGTACATAAAAAATAGCTGCCTCATTGGGGAATGTACTGTATTCTTGAATAATAAAATCTTGACCAATAGCTCGAGCATATTTTATTAGATCTTCCATATTTTCTATCAAAGAAACGCCCTTCCCTCTTTCTCCCATATCGGGTTTGGCAATCAATGGAAAATCAAAATCATTTTCCACAAAATCCAAATTATCAGCGCATGCCACTAAAACTCCTTTGGGTTTGTATTCTTCCGCTATAAATTGTAAAACATCAAATTTGCTATACTTATAGATACCACTATCTTTAATACTTGGATTTACATTTGTGAAAAAAGTGAAGGATTTGGATTTTAAAGCCAAGTAAAAAATATAAATACCGTTTGGAATATAAAATAGCCACGTTGGCCAATATTCATAATTTAATAATTTACCCAATACTATGGGAATATTATTCGGTTTAGCCTTATAATTTCCGTTCGATAACATCAATAAAAAGAGGTTTTGTGTTGAGAGAAAAAACCATGTAAAAGCTCTATGGTTTTTTCTGTTTCTGAAAAAGGAAAAAAATGATTCATTTTGTCCCATTCGTACACTTCTAAATACTGATTGGGAATGGAATTCAATGCGAAAGTTAAATTTATAAATGGAACAAGCTTGTCTTTATTGCCGTGTATGTGTAGCAAGGGAGTTTTAATATTTTTCCATGCTGAACGCCAATACCTCAGTTCTTCTGCATGATTGTATTTTTCGTCGGTAGCGACCTTTAGCGCGCCCGATACCATCCAACGGGTCGCTTTCCATTTTCCAAGATGACCTATCCAAAAATATTTTTCATTTTCGGGGTCAAGAGCTGGAGCCATGAGTGCTGCCGCTGTTAGAAATTTTGGTTGTTGGCTTGCCAAAGCTGCTGCAATGGTTCCACCATATGAATGTCCAGCTATGAAGACATCTTGATTTACATTAACGCAGCTTTTTATTAAATATATGATAACATCAGTTTGCTCAATGATAGATGAATAATGACCATAGTTAGAATATCCATAGCCAAATCTATCCACAATTATCACAGAATAATGATCAGTAATCAATGAGTATTTAAGAAAATCGAGAAAATTTGAAGAAGAGCCAGGAGCTCCATGTATCAGGACTAATAAGGGCAGTGCTGAATTGGGGTTCTTGAAATGCAAATATCTATAAGTTTTGCCTTTGTGAGGGAAATACTTTGCCGTCAATTCTAATCCACTTTTATTGACTTTTTTTATGGAAGAATTATCACTTTTTCGGAAAGTAAAACAAGAATTTAGACTACAAAAAAATATTATAATCAAAATAAAAAATATCACTTTACCCAACATGTGGTGCTGAAAAACCATAAAACTAAAAGTCTCCAAAAAAAGCAAATGACAAAGATGGTGTTGCTTGTACATTGCGTGAAGAAGGACTGGCACCTGCACCTCTTATAGCCAACCCCAACTTAGGTTTAATGTAATACATCAACTCAATAGCGGGAGCAAAATAAGCGACATTATTTGAAAACAATCCAGTGGTAGATACTGGTGCATCGCCATTGTTTAAGGGTGAAACCCCAGAAAACTTCAACATAGCTAATAGTTTGTTATTTAAAAATTTATATCCAAACTCAGCATCAAATCTCATTTCATCTGAAAAATCATTACTTCTGTTGTTATAACCCATTCCGCCTTGCAACCACCAATTATTTTTTGCAAGACCCGAAGCTAATTTTACAATTTGATTGAACTCTCCATCTCCAGTATAAAGCTGGTTTTCATCATCATTATCGCCAGAAGGTATGCCAAGCATAACTGTCAAAGTGAGTGGGAATTTTTCTTGAAAAATAGCATATCGGAATCCTAAATCCACATCTCCAAAACCAGCATTAGTAGCTTCAAGACCTAAATTAGAAGCTTTGATAGAATTGCTTTGTAAAAAAGGAATATATCCCACTGCCGTGAGTCGGTTGGTAATACCATATTCGCCATAAAAGCTTACAGTATTGAAACTATAGTCCTGAAAATCTACAACTTCAGATTTATCATTAAAAAGTTGATTACCCGTTAAGGTAGTAAAATCAAGTTTAAGAAAGCTCTTGCCTTTTTCCTTGGCCCATGCTTGACCAAAAGTGGAGGAGATAGTTAAAATAGAAAATGAAAGTAAAAATAAAAATCTCATTGTAAAAATTGTTTTAATTATGAATTGAATTAGACCGCAATGTTAGTGACAAAATATCACAAGAGTATCACAGGAGTAACAATTTGTCTATAAAAATATTATCACACTATTAAATTTCAAAAGGAAATGACATTTGTAGTCCGTGGGAAGAAGTACTCATAGAAATGAGCCCAAAATCCACCAAATAAATAATCAAAAGATGAATAATAAAGCTGGCAATAGCTATTGATAAAATGGCCCTTTCACTTTTCTCCTTTGTGTTTTCTGAAAGAAACTTATTAAAAAGATTGTCTAATAATTTGGAAATGGCCATTTTAATCTATTTTTGACTATAAAATAATGCGCAACAAAATAAAATGGTATAAGTTTCTCTTCATTATGGTTCAATTTTAAATAATCGAATTTGATGATTTTGTGTGTGTGTGTTTATCAGGTAGATATTCTGTAAAGGGTCTGCTACAGTTCAGAACCAAAAGCATCAGCATCGAATTTTTTTTAATATCTGCTAAATTTTTGAAAAGATATTGTCTATAACAATTTAAGTCATTATCTCAAAAGAGTGCTTATTTTTTATCTAGAATCATTGATACGTTAAATAAATCATAAAGTAAAAACAATAATGGCCACCTTCGGTTTGTTTAACATTATTAACAAAAATATTAAACAAAAATGAAATCATTAATGATTGTATTGCTTGTAAGTGTTGCATCAACATTTGCTATTGGACAGGGAAAAGACATAGTTGATATCGCTGTAGGGTCAGCTGATCACACTACTTTAGTAGCAGCAGTAGGAGCTGCTGATTTGGTAGGTACACTAAAAAGTGAGGGTCCATTCACCGTATTTGCTCCTACTAACGCAGCTTTTGACAAATTACCAGCAGGAACTGTAGAAACGCTATTAAAGCCAGAAAACAAAGCGACTTTAGCGGGTATTTTGACTTACCATGTTGTGAGTGGCAATTTAGATGCAGCTGCGGTAGTAGCAGCGATAAAAGCTGGAAATGGGACGGCAGTTCTTACCACTGTGCAAGGTGGAAAGTTAAAAGGTACTTTGGATAATGGAAAAGTGAAATTGACAGATGAGAATGGAAATTCTGTTTTTGTAACTTCCACAGATTTGAAGGGAACAAATGGAATCATCCACGTCATTGACGGTGTAGTATTACCAAAATAATTTTTGGTAATTCAAGTGAGAAAACATAAAGAGACATCCTAGTTTATTCAGGATGTCTCTTTTAGTTTATTCGGTACTATAATGGAATTTTTTATTGGAAATATTTCACTTGACTAATAATGCCCGATTAAGCAGATACCAACACAGCAATGACTTCATCTACAAAAATCTAATAAACCCAACTCTCTTTTTTGTTCAGTCTTCTGCTCTAGAATCCCAAAAACTCGTGTTTGATTAATTCCAGTTTTCCTATTCCTGTGGTGGGACGATGTTCAAACTCAAGTAAAACCTACTCAATCTTTTTTATTGTAGCTTTATCTCCAGATTTTTGAATTAACTATATTACTTTTTGTGCAGTTTCCTTTATTTCTATTGAATACTTTCCCATAGTTTTGTAGGGGTTCATTTTTATGCTTTTCTGTTTCTATGTGGATGATTAAGGTTTCCAAGAGGGTATCTTTTATGAAAATATAAAAAAACAAATTAACAAATGTGTTTATATTGACTCACATATTTATGGGGTTCTTCGTTGGGAAGGCGTCTTTTTCGAGTTAAAAACACGCAACTATCCATATTATCAGAAACTAATAAAATGAGCTTAAACCTTTGGCACTGTAAACCAAAAAGAATTTACGACATCATTAGTTTCCGCTTTTATAGTACAGCCGTGCAAAGTACATATACTTTTTGCAATAGCCAATCCAAGACCAGATCGTGCTTGATCACTCTTTTCATTGGTATAATAGCGGTCGAAAATAACATCCAATTCATTTTTAGGTATTAAATCGCCCGAATTGCAGACCTTAATTTTAAAGAAATCGTCATTATCCAAAATAGAAATTTTTATATATCCTCCCTCATCCACATACCTGACAGCATTGTCCAGAAGGTTTTGAAACACCCTATCGATATACTTTACATCTCCTAATGCTAGGCCAAGTTCTTCATGAATTTCAAAATTTACATTTACGTGTTTTACCTTTATTTTCAATTGATACTTTTGCATCACATCCGATACCAATTCGTAAATATTGAATGGCTCAGGATTGATTTTGGCTTGTCCTGATTCTAGCTTAGACAGCTCAAAAAGACTAGAAACGAGTTGATTCAGGCGATTCGATTCAGCATATGCCACATCAATGTATTTGTTTCTTGCCTCTACGGAAAGGGATGATTTACTATCTCTCACCAAATCTAAAAATCCAATGATGCTTGCCATGGGTGTGCGCAAGTCATGTGAGATATTTGTGATCATTTCTTTTCTAAATCGGTCCATCGTATTGAGCTTTTCATTCGCTTGTGACAATTCTTCATTGATAGAAATTATTTTTGCATGAGCCACCTCAATAATGTTTTTGTCTATTTGTTCTTTATTCAAGATTTTCCCTAATTGCCATAGTAACAATGTCATCATTACTCCAAAAATAATGAGTGACAATAAAAAGGCTTTAAATAATTCCGACCTTACAGATAATAAAAAATCGTCCAATTTTTCATCAACCATGACTACTGCCACTGTTTGGCCCATAGCGTTTTTGATGGGCGCAAAACCTGAAAGCCACATACCAAATTCATCCTTATATTCTGGAATCATACCTCCCGTTTGATAATACTCTTTGAGTGAAGGATGATAAGTATTATATGAATGCCTAAAATAGGGTTTTGAGTCAGAAGTGATCCCGAACTCATAAAACCTTCCACTTTCACTCATGGATATTGTGTAAATAGGACTTTTGAGCATATTAGCTTCATAGTTCGTTTTTAATAATTTGTGTATTCCAAAATATATGCTATCTTGACGAGTAGATTTAATGTCGTCTCTCATTTTATATTTCTCAAAAAGCTTTTCATGTTGGTCACCATCTATTTGTAAAGACAAAGAATTAGCAATACCAGCTAACCGTTGGAGCGTAAATTGTTCGTGTTGGGCAACCATAAAATTATAAAATAAAATAACAATAAGAACCCACAATACTATAATGGAACTTCCTGCCAATAGCAGAATCTGCCTTAATCTTTTGCTTTTCCAAATGGTTGCTGCCATAATTTTTATTCTGGAAATTTGTTAAACTTATACCCTACTCCCCATACGGTCACTAAATATTTGGGCTGAGCTGGATTACTTTCTATTTTGCCACGCAGCCTATTGATATTAGAATTGACGGTGTGTTCCAGGCCTTCAAAATGATCGCCCCAAACTCTTTCTAATACGTCCATCCTAGTAAAATTACGACCAGGGTGAGTCATAAAAAGTTGAATCAAGTCAAATTCTTTTGCTGTTAAGTTGATTTCATTGTTGTTTTTAAATAGAGTTTTTTGTGTAATGTCTAATATTAAATCCCCTATGGTAATGATTTGATTATTTGTATTATTTTGATTAGAAACAGCATCTGATCTTCTGAGCAAGGCTTTTGTCCGAGCCAACAGCTCTCGATTACTAAAGGGTTTGGTTAAATAATCATCAGCACCGATGTCAAGTCCCATGATTTTATCATCTTCATCAGACTTTGAAGTCAACATCAATATAGGTATCTGTTTATTGACTTGCCTTATTTTCCGACAAATCTCTATTCCATTAACCCCTGGCAGCATCAAGTCCAATACTAATAGTTGGTAATTTTTACTTAATACTCCATCTAAGCCTTGCCACCCATTATCATATTCATCAATTTGCAAGTGTAGTTCGGATAGTACAATTTTTATCAGTGATCTGATATTTAAGTCATCTTCAATTATGGCAATCATCGGGTTCAATATAAATTTCTAAAAAAAGCAATTATGATTTAAAATTAAACTACTTTGGAATAAAACAAGAAAATGAGCAGTGTTAAAAACCTAAATTCTTGAAAAATAGATCTAAAAGTTACTTTCTGAACATAAAAGACTAAGGCAAAGGTACAAATAAAAATATATCACAAATGCTATTTTAATGCAAATTCGATTTAATAAAATTAAAAATATAACCCAACTACTCACCACAAACCCTTTTGAAATAAATTAAAAAAGAATAATATGTTACTTATTTACAACTCATTTTACTCAATGGTATTGTCAAAAAATCAATACTTTGAGGTGCTTCAAACTAAAAAATTGATTAAGTATATGTCAAGCATCAGAAATAATTTACTATCTTTGCATTTACATTTCCATATTGTTTCCATATGTCAAAACGAATAAAATATTACCCTATTTTCTTCCTCTTTTTGTTGATTTCATGCAAAAATAAACTTTCCGAAAGTAGTGCACACTTGCATAATGTTGGTGTTATTTTACATGATGAATATTTAGATGACCCGACTTTCCATCCCTGCCATGAAGAAATGAGAGTGGACTTAAAATGACAATTATAGGGATTATTAAAAATCCCCATAAAACACTTGAAAGCATGGTAGTTGTAAGTCATTTCGCCAAAGATCCACTACTTGATTTCTATCGTCTAAGACCAATTCAATGAAATATTTTCTTACAATGTGTGTCTCAAAAATCTCTTTTTTGATAATTGAATCCTTTCTGTAATCACCTACTTTTCTCATGATAAGCAACTCGTGCACAACTCCATACTTTTCCAACCAGGCCAACGTCTGTGGCTTATAAATATCTTCCCTACCAGATGCTAAAATGATCTTATAACCTAAATTATGGTAATGCTTAACCATATTAACCACCGGAAAGTTTGGCAAATCCTGATCACATGTGGAGGCATCAAAAGGACTGCGACCATTCATCAGACATAAAGTTCCGTCCAGATCACAGATGATGGCTTTGGGTAGGGATAGGTCTTGAGGACGGATTACATTTTCGGGACGGATTTTAGGCCTCATTGAAAAATCAAAATTGTTTTTTATATTTTCATATTGTTCAACAAAACGTTTTAGGACATTTGGTGGAATAAATTTTCCTGTTTCCTGGTGTCTTTGAATCACTCTTTGTTTCAATTCTTCTGTGTCTACATCAAATAATTTGAATGAAATATCGGCAAGCTGGTTAAATTTAGAAATGTATTGATTTAAGAACTCCTTTCGGGTGTGTGTGGCATCTACTACAACATTGACTTTATTATTCAACAAAGAAATGATCGCACTATCTACCATTTTGGTGAGCAAAACTTCTTCATCTTCGCTCAAATTTTCTTTACTAAACTGCATTAAACGTAAATCATCTCTATTTACTCTAAACCAGTTTTCTTCAGTTCTTAAGTGATATTTTGCAAAAGTGGACTTACCAGAACCTGGCGGACCTACTAGGATTAATAATTGTGGATTTTTATATTTGCTCATTACAATTTTTAATTTTTGAAAGAATAATTAAATTAAATTACAAACGATTTAAAGTCTCGAATCAATGGTAGATTCTATTTTTTCACCCATTATACGATCATAAACCAAATTTTTTAAGTGATAATTTTCAGAATGAATATCCTTATATTTTACCTTTAACAAAGCATGATTGATAGCCCAATCGTTTATTGAACATTGGATTTTTTTATCAATATTCCTTTTTTGCATGTTGTATGGATAGTTGTTAATAAAGTCAATGCCATAAATCAAGACTAAATATTGGTTATTTCTCACTTTAAATGCTGGTGGCAAATTTTTAAGAAATGAAGTACGTGGTTTTATGACAATGCCTTCTTCCTTATCTAAAGATAATTTATGAAACCATTCCGTTACTATATTTGATTTGACTTTTAATTCATCAATTGACTCAATTGT
>CAZBCV010000055.1:0-16130 GCA_964490495.1 uncultured Aureispira sp.
ACAGGCTATATTACAAACAGGACTTGGGTTGAAACACCCACTTTGTATTGGGATGGCAGAACATGGAGTTTTGCGTATAGCCTCTATGGCACTTAAAAATGGGTTAGTACTGTTGTTGTACTGTTGTTGTACTGTTGTTGTACTGTTTCATGATAAAAAAGTGTTTTTAGTTAAAAAATAATAAATTACGATGCAAAGTTACAATATTATATTTTAAAAAACAAGTTTTTGGGCATATTTTTTAAAAAAAATTGAAATCTTAAAATATGAATGTAATACTTAAAAAATATAGCGAATAAAATTGTTATTATACAATGATCGTTTTTCAGATTTCAGCATTTTTATTTAAAAATCAGACCAAAGGTATAGAATTATTATTTTTATAATACTCTATTTTTATTTGAAACATTTCTGCCATTCGTTGGCCTTGCCATTTAGCTTTTTCGGCTTTTTCTCCTTCAAAATGTGTGTCCACTGTTTCACAAAACAGCATAAGCCATTGGTCAAAATGCGATTTATCGACTGGCAAAGAAAGGTGTGGCGGAAAAGGACTACCAAAGTAAGTATGTTGACCTAACATCACTGTTTGCCAAAACTTATACATTTTAGATAAATGTTCTGGCCATTTATCTTGAATAACATCATTGAAAATTGTGCTTAATTTTTCATCCATTCTCACTTTATCATAAAAACAATCCACCATAAGACGGATATCCTCTATTGAATTTATATCTTTTTTATTTGTCATAATTGATTATTGAGTAGAGTAAACATACTTGACATATGATTGGAGGTTTTCGTTCAAATACTCAAACGCTTCTATAAGTTTATATTCTTTATCGTAATAATATTCAATTTTTAATTGTTCGTTTGAATTGAAGAATAGAGGACCACCTATACCAAAAATCATTTTGTCACCTTTTTTCACTTTTTTCTCGTCCATATCGTTTGATGTACTCTCAATTTCCGTTTTTGGTTTATTATCTTCATATTTATCGACTATAGTGTCTTCCATTTCATTTCTATAATGATATACTCTTTTATAAGTCATGTCATTTACCTTTTGAAAATCTGACAAAGAGGAAATGGGATTATCTTTATAGTAAACTTTTTGTGTTTTTGATATGAGTGTATCTTTGTTATAATGCTTTTTCGTTATTATTGTTTTGTTGCCATTTTGTTCGTATTTATACCTTATGTCCATTACTACTTTATTTCTATATTTATATTGCTTTAGTTTAATCCTATCCTTTTTGTCATATTCTGTTATAATTGAAGAGGGTGAGTATTTTCTTGAATCGACAGGTAAATCGATCTGTGCTACAAGACGTCCTTTTTTGTCATAATGAAATGAACTCGAACTTTGTTTAATTCTTTTGCCTCGTACATATTGATAATAATTTTGATAAGTCAAAAGACTATCATTTTCATACAAAAATTCATATTCGGATTTCAGAGTATCTCTTGAATAGATTTTTGTGTGGGTTCTATATCCAGCTTTATTGTAATGTCGTACACTACTTATAAAAGAATCTTGAGTAATACTATTATTTACTAAATTGAAAGAATATATTGTCAATATATTTCCAAATTTTGGATCCATTTTTGAATGAAAACTTTTATATGTACCTTGTGCCTTAAGTCCAATAGAAATACACATTAGTATTAATACGCCATATCTACACCACCGCATTTTCCAATAATTTTACATTAAATGACGATGTATCTATTCTCGCTTGCACTCCCATAGGAAATGTACAAATATCAGACACGTGTCCAAAAGTGTGCCCATAAAAACAAGGAATTTTCAAAATGCCCAATCTATCTGTCAATACCTCTCTCAATGTGAAGGAAGTTTCAACATCTTTGGTGTCACAATTGTGCCACACACCCAAAACTATACCAGCTGCCTGCGATAAATCTGTGGATGCCAGCAGAAAAGTTAACATTCTATCCACTCGGTAGGGTTTTTCGTCCAGATCTTCTATAAAAACTATTTTACCTTTGTAGGAGGGTGCGTAAGGTGTATTGGGTAGGCAAACTAAAAGTGATAAATTCCCTCCAGTGAGTGCTCCAGTAGCTTTTCCAGGATAGATGGTATATGGCTCGTGTCCCAAAGCATATTTTTCTTCTGTTTGAGTCATAAAAGGAATATCGTGAGGGCCTCCTGACAGACCAAAAAGAATATTTTTAGCTTGTGCAGCTGTAAATTCAGTAAATATCTGTGAAGAAGCTACAGGCCCATGAAAACCCACCAAACCAGTTTTGTTAAAAATCGCACACAAAAGAGCCGTGATGTCACTATATCCTATCAAAATTTTAGAATTTTTTCGAATGAGATCATAATCTATATTATCCAATAAACGGGTGCAACCATAGCCTCCTCGCAAACACCAGATGGCTTTGACCTCCTTGTCTTCAAACATTTTGTGCATATCTTCAAGCCGTTCTTTGTCAGTGCCCGCCAGGTATCTTTCTTTTTTAAATATCGTGTCTGTATATTTTACTTTGAGCCCCCAATTCTCCATATTTTTGACAGCATTCTCAAATTTTTCTTCTTTTATAGGACTACCAGGAGAAATAAAACCTACTGTATCACCAGATTTTAATGCCTTTGGTTTCAATATATTGATAGGACGGTCCAATTCTTGTTTCATTGAATAATTACAAGAGGTGGCTAATAGAGGAGTCATTGCCACCCATTTACTAAAATTCCTTCTATGCATATTTATTGTTTTGAGAGCAAAAATACTAATTTTTTCACTAATGGACCACAATCCATGCCATGAGTTTTGAAAAATATGTAACTTTACGACAATTTTCATCTAAAATAAACCATGAACATAACATTAAAATTTGAAGACCACACGTACACTGCCGACCTCAAAAATGGCAAAGATATTTCTATTCCACTCATGGCTGGAGTCACAGGTCCAAAATGTTTTTATGCGCCAGATTTCAAAATAGAACCCGTCATTGCTGGTGATTTTGTGGGCGACACACTACAAGGCAGCCCTGTCAATTTCAAAAATGTGTTTATAAATCCTCATGGCAATGGCACCCATACTGAATGTGTAGGACATATAGCTCAAGAACCTTACACCATCCACCAATGCCTTAAAGATTTTCACCATATCGCTTGGCTCATCACACTTACACCCCATATTACCGATAACGGTGAACAATATATTTCGGACCAAAGCTTAGTCGCTGCACTTGATCAAATGCCTTCTTGCTCAGCTCTGATTATCAGGACACTACCCAATGATATTTCTAAAATGAGACGAGATTATTCAGGTACGAATCCTCCTTACTTTGAAGACAAGGCCATGCAAACCATAGTATCTAAAGGGATCCAACATTTATTGGTGGATTTGCCCTCAGTAGATAGAGAAGTGGACGGTGGCCTCCTCAATAATCATAAAATTTTCTGGCAATTTCCTGACGTTCCAGACCAGACGAAAACGATAACCGAAATGATCTATGTACCTAACGAAATAAAAGACGGCCTTTATTTATGTCAAATTCAAATATGTTCCATCGAATTAGATGCAAGTCCTTCAAAAATTATGCTTTATGATTTAAACCTTTTTTAAAAAAATATATTTTGGGGTCATGGAAAAGTTAAATCCTATTTATCAAGGTTATTTTAGGCTGGGAGATACAGCCTACAGAGAGAAGGTGAGGTTTTTCGAGGAGCAGACGGAAGACATAAATTTTCTTGTTTTTGATGATAGAATAGAGCTAGAAATGGATTATTTACTTTGCCTTTTCGAAATAGGCAGGTACGAAAGATATCTTAGATTTGTGGATAAAGTGATAGAAGAGGTTATTGTAGAAAATATTTACACCTACAGAGATCAAAATATATATGAAGAGCTACTATTCAGAAAGGCCGCATCACTGTACCAATTACAAAAGTTCAACGAGAGTAAAGCCTTATTGCATCAACTCATCAAGATGGACACTTCCAATGCACTTTACGTAGGTTTATATGCCATGTGCAATAGAAAAATCCATGATGACAGAATAGTAACAGTGAGAGCCACAGCCATGGCGGCACTACTCATTGTGTTGGGTATTACTATTGCGCGCATTTTTTTAGACCCCTTTTTAGACACTTATTTACAGCCCTTTATTGTGTTGAGAACACTACTTTTGTCTTACATTGTGGTTTCATTGATAAGTTTAGAACTTATTTTTCAATACAGACTATACAAAGAAACAGGTATGTTTACGATAGATATACTCAAAAAAATATTTGGGAAATAGTGCATTTACAATATCAGCCTTTCATTTTTTAAAAGTTGAGTAGTGAAATCATTTTTGATACTCATTAATTGTATTAATTTTTATTTAAAGCCTACCTTTGCCCCTTAAAATCAAAAAAAATATTAAAAATATATGAGTCTTCTTACAGTTGGAACAGTAGCATTTGATAGCATAGAAACACCTTATGGCAAAGCAGAAATGGTCATTGGAGGTGCGTGTACATACATAAGTTGGTCCGCTTCTTATTTCACCAAAGATATTCATCTAGTATCTATAGTGGGTGAAGATTTTCCAGAAAGCGAACTTGTCAATCTTCAAGAAAGAGGGGTAAATCTTGATGGTTTAGAAATAGTCAAAGGAGGGAAATCTTTTTTTTGGTCAGGAAAGTACCACAATAATATGAATAGCCGTGACACGCTCATCACCGATCTAAATGTGTTAGCGAATTTTAATCCACAACTCCCCGAAAAAGCACAATCTGCTCAATATGTAATGTTGGGAAATCTGACTCCAGCCATTCAAGCCAGTGTTTTGGACCAGTTGGACGGCACACAAAAGTTGATAGCTTTAGACACTATGAATTTTTGGATGGACATAGCCATGGATGAGTTGAAAAGTGTGATTGGTAGAATAGATTTGTTGACCATCAATGACGAAGAAGCCCGACAGCTGTCTGGAGAGCATTCATTGGTCAAAGCGGCTATTGCCATTCATGAGATGGGGCCTAAGTTTTTGGTGATAAAAAAAGGAGAACACGGCGCGCTTTTATTCTATGCAGACGAGATGTTTTATGCGCCAGCTATGCCATTAGCTCAGGTTTATGATCCCACAGGCGCAGGCGATACATTCGCTGGTGGCCTCATGGGTTATTTGGCCAAAACCGACGATATAAGTATGGAAAACATGAAACGAGCCATCATAGCAGGATCAACAATGGCTTCTTTTTGTGTTGAGGAATTTAGTTTGGACAGACTCAAAACACTGACAGATGAAGAAATAACTCAAAGAATGGGCCAATTCAAAAAGTTGATGCATTTCGATATGATATAAATATGGAAAAATTAAAGTATTCATTCAAAACCTTTATGGATCTCAGCTTGACTGAACTTTATCAAATACTAAAAATAAGACAAGAGGTTTTTATAGTTGAGCAAAATTGTCCCTATTTGGATGCAGACGATAAGGATTTTTTTGCTGTTCATGTGATGGGGAAAAACGCCCATGATGAAATACACGCTTATACACGCCTACTTCCTGTGGGAATTTCCTATTCAGATGCAGTATCTATTGGACGTGTTCTCACCTCATTGGAAGGCAGAAGATTGGGTTGGGGCAAGGAATTGATGCAACTATCTATTGACAAGACTAAAGAATTGTTCCCTACCTACCCTATCAAAATTAGTGCTCAGGAATATTTAATAAAATTTTATACTGAATTGGGGTTCAGAGATGTAGGTAAATACTACATGGAAGATGATATCCCGCACTTAGAGATGATTTTATCTGAATAGAAGTTAAAAGAAAAAAGGACTTTCTGCTTTCAGAAGGTCCTTTTTTGTCTTCGCTAAAGATTTTTTCAAATTTAATTTTGAAAAGAATATCAATCTTGAGACTTGGCGTCTCTTAATCATATAGATACATCCAAATGAAAAAACGTTGCCTGAATAAATTTTTTTTTTCATTTTTTTTTAAAATAATTTTTATCTTTGCGTTTTTAGACATCTTTTGTACCCCAAAAACAAAGATTATACTTAGAAAATATTGTAAAATACAACTTTAAAAACAATGTCTTTAAGTTAAAACTAATTTGTGAATTTTTTCCGTACCTTCATGCCGGTTAAGTAGGTCAAAATTTAGTCTGCCTGCATATCATCAAACGGGTAATAAGGGCTACGTCCAACAAGCAATTCCTTAAAGCAATTGCAATAATTTTAAAGCTAAATATCTAAATTCTCACTTTTGATATCACAGTATTAAAAAAACAAAACTAATTTTAGTAAACTTTTCACCTATGGCCCAATCTTTTCTTGATCTTTTTGAAATTAATGATGAAAAGCTCGTAAAAAAATTACAGCAGTCTATTAAGGTCATTTTTGTTAAAAAAGGTACCCTCCTCCAATACCTTGGTGATAAAAGTACAAATATATTTTTTATAAAACAGGGTTGTCTTCGCAGCTACACCATAGATAATAAGGGCAAAGAACACGTTTTTATGTTTGCACCCGAAAACTGGATAATATCTGATTTAGCCGCTCATGTCAATAAAAAACCCGCACAGTTATTTATAGATTGTGTAGAAGATTCAGAAATTGAGGTAATTCCAGCCAATTATGTGGACCCCGTTTTGAGTATTGCACATATTTCTACAGAAATAGGTATAGAAAAACTCTTGAATAGAATTGCTACCCTTCAGCACCGCATCATCATGCTAATGAGTGCTTCTGCACAGGAGCGATACGAAGATTTCCTGGTCACTTATCCCAATCTATCACAACGCATTCCACAAAAGATGATCGCATCATATTTAGGAATAACCCCACAAGCATTGAGTGTGATTCGGCGCACAAAAAGAAAATAAACTCTTAAATATTTCTTAAATTAATCTACATTAATTTTCAGCCCATAATTAATAAAGACCTTTGCGGCGTTATTGTATTAATTAAAAAATTTAAATCAAAAAAAAATGAAAATTTTTCAAACAGTATTTCTTTTAGTAGCGATGTTCTTTTCAGTGGGTACTTTTGCTCAAAAAAATGAAAACATCAATGTAAAAACAAGTCAAATCAAATGGGAAGGCAAAAAAGTAGTGGGCTCGCATGATGGTACTATCAATTTCAAATCAGGCAGTATAACCACTAATAATGGTAAACTTACTGGTGGCACTTTCAAAGTGGACATGACAAGTTTAGTTGTTACAGATCTTGCAGCAGGTCAAGGTAAAGAAAAATTAGAAGGTCATCTCAAAAGCGATGATTTTTTTGGAGTAGAAAACCACAAAGAATCCTCTTTGGTCTTCAAAAAAGTTAAAGATTTAGGAAACAACAAATACCAAGTCACAGCAGACCTTACTATAAAAGGTCAAACCAAACCTGTGGAATTTGAAGCTACTTTCAGCGGTAAAGAAGGTATGGCTAAGGTGACTATTGACAGAACCTTGTACGATATAAAATATGGTTCAGGTAGCTTTTTCGATAATTTAGGTGACAAAGCGATTAATAATGATTTTACTTTGGACATCACAATAAAAATATAACCCTAAAGTTTGGATTTTAAATATGAAAGCCCAATTTTTGTAATAAATATTGGGCTTTTTTTTATCAAAAGCTATATATAATAATATTGACTTTAATGTAAGAACGACCTCATTTTTAGTAAACAGCCAATACATCAAGAATTTACAATACTATACACCCCTTTCGAATGAATAAATGCACAAAAATTTAGTATTGAATTGTAATTTTGATTTATTAAACTAAAGAATATTGAATGATAAATTCAAAAAGTCATACCTTCCAGTCTAAATTGTATCAATCACAAAGAAAATAATCGTTGTTTATTATGTTCAACAAAAAGCAAATTTAATATGCAGACCAATTTTTTAATGAGCTAAATTTTCTACATTATTACAATAATTAACATCTATTATCAAAAGTAATAACAGCAATATGAAAATTTAAGTCAATTAATATTTAAATATAATAAATTACTGCAATCTTAAAGGAAAATTAAAAATTGACCCCTAATTTTAAGTTTATTCCAAGCCCAATTTTTGAAATTTTCTCTTGATAAGGATCTTTGCTTCGTACTTGAAAAATGAATCCTTCATTTACAACTGATTGTAGTCCTACAAAACCACCAGTTTCTAAAACAAAATTATCCCAAAATACAGACGTACCAATGGATAATCTAAGAAATTCAAGAATCGTCTGTGAAGTAATATTTCTGTCACTATTGGAACTCCAAAAAAAACTACCAACATCTTTGTAATATCTTTCATAATAATAAGTGCCAATTCCTACAAAAATACCTTCTGGAGCTGTATAACTACTTGTGTAATACTTCAACATACCACCATAATATTTACCAAATTTTTCTGTTTCAAATTTTTTCTCATTAAAACCTAATTGTAAAACTGGTGCCATTGTTAGACCTCCTGTCAATTCTATTCCAAGGCGTGGCATTAAAACTCTTTCGTAATTTAGTAGGACATTACCCCACATTATTTGCCCAAAATCAATTTTAATCATATTCCTGTTAAAATCATAAGTTTTAGACTTTTCTGGTGTTAATTTTTCTTCAAATGCTCTTACCGTTTTATTGGGTAAATTTTCACTTTGTTGGCTTGATACAAAGATTGAATAAATCATAAAAATAAAGAAAGCAAAAAATTTAATTGAATTCATAAATGTTATTATTTTTGCGCAAATATAAAATAATAAACCAATGTATGATACATCTTATGAGAATTTAACATTTTTCAGAATTATTAAAAATATTTGCAACATCCTTACTTGAAAGTTCGTTAATATAAGCATTATGTAAAATATTTATTAATATTATGTACTGTAAAGTTATGAAAGACGCGTCCATTAAAGACAATAATAAGGAGTATTCTTTAATTTGTGTTGATTATATTTCTTTAAAAAAGAAATATATATTTTCAATTTTTTTCTTTTTAGTAATATTGTATAATCCTTTAATTTTCGGCCAGAATATTGTTGATGAGGCCTATACAGTATCACTTAGTAGCGATCAAAAATTAGACAAAAAATGGAGTTTAATATTTTCTGACTATACTGATCTTCTTGGGTTTGTAAAATCAAGAGAACATAACCATTATTTAATAAAATCAGTTCCAAAAAAAGGAACTAAATATAGAACTTTAGTATTAGATGAGTATGATTCAATGCTAAACTTAATATCTCAAAAAGAATTAAACCTTAATGCCAAAGCTAAAAATGCTCCCGTTGAATTAGAGAATTTTTATTCAATAAAAGGAGTTCCTGTAATTTTCTATTCTCAATTTGATTCTAAAAATAATACTCGAACCTTTTATTACAAATACATAAATCTAGCAGAAAATGATAAAAACGACTATGGCGCACTTTTATCATTTGAATCCACTTCAAAATATAGAGGCGATTATGATATAAATATTTCAACAGATAGTTCTAAAATTATTGTTGTCGTCACACCTCCACAACAAAAAAGTGAAAATTTTAAACAAATAATTTATGTTTATAATGATAAGCTTAATTTAGAGAGAGAACAAACTATAAATCACTCCATGCCTAAAACTAAAACACAAGTTACATGGTTTGTGACTAACAGTGGGGTTCCAATTAATTTTGTAAAACAACAAAGAATAAAACCATCAAAGCAATTTGGAAAAATGACTCATACTATAAACATCTATACAACAGAGAATGAAACAAAATCTTTGAACGTAGATATTGAAACTAATGATATTCGTGATCTTGTAATGTTAGGTGAGGGTGCAGAAGCCATTGCATTCAATGGTATAACTTGTAACAGGCAGAATAATAGCATTTCTTTAGGTTTGATTTTTATTAGTTTAGATGTTGAAAATTATGATTTATTGGCAGCTAAAAATAATCTTTTCAGCGAAACCACAGCTGTATTTTTTGGCACTAAATTATCTAAATTAAAAAAAGGTGGAGGCATAAATTTCTTAAATTTAAAGCAAAGTGGTGTGACTACAGATGGAAACTTTTATAGCATTATTAGTAATGATTATTATTTAACATCTAGAAATACAAATAGCATAAAATACGTATCAGGGTGTAAAATTGTTTCGAAATACAACAAAAATGGACAATTATTATTTGAGAAAATAGTTCCCAACCTCGTGGTATCATCAAATTCAGAGATAGGAACATATTTTTATTCTTACACAGAAAATGATAATATTTATTTAATTTATAATGCCACCCAAAAAAGTATCGCCAATGCTGAGACCGTAAAAAAGGCAACTAAAGTTGATAAAGTCATAATTAAAGAAAATTTTTTGACTGGCAGACCTATTTTTCCAGCTACAATAATCGTTTTAGAGGAAATTAATACTTTAGGAAAAAGTAAAAAATTCCCTTTAGTCTCATCCAAAGAAAAGCCAATGGTACTTGAAAATGCGGCTTTGTTCTACCAAAACAACGAATTTACGACAGTCATTTCAGATGAAAATAACTATACAGTCCTTAAAGTCCAAAAACAGTAATAAATAATTTTTTGTTATGACTTTAAAAAAATTAACGTGGGATGAAACCAAGTCTTCCTAATAATAATAATAATAATGATGTTCTGTATCTTATTATAGTTTTAAGTCATTTATAATCTGAAGATTCAGCTCACAAATTGCACTTGGAATAGGTACTATTTATAACCTTTTTGCAAACTAATTTCTTGTATAGATATTTCACCTGTTTATTTTTTAGTTTGGTACGCTCTGCGTACCTGTTTTTTAATGTCAGACCTGCCTTGCCTGAAGTCAGTTAGGCAAATGGAACACCCAATTAATCATTCTCCTTTGTGTCCAGACGCTTGTCGTGGGTCTTTCATCAGATTATCATATTATTTTAGGAATTTATGGCATATTTGTAAAATATTTACTTGTGTTTATTATTTTTTTGCAAATCCTAAACTTTACATCATAATAAATTACATTTTACCAAAAAAATTGCACTTTCTACCATGCCTAAATGCTTTTCTTCGCTTCATTGACTCCTTCGGATTGAATCTATATCCTATTACAAAACTACTAAAAATATACCAATCATTATCTTGAGAATTTCCTCTTCCCATACCTTCTACTTCGGTAAGGTCTATGTCGGAACCCGAAACTAAGTTCCCTCTGTAAGACATATCCACGGCTTGTTGCCCACGATATTGTCGAAGATTCTCAAAGTCTGGATAAACAGCTGAAACATCATCTAAATAATCAGTAAAAGTCATTCGAGGCCCAACTTCTATACCAAAATATAAGTCATCACGAAGAAAATATTTTATACCTATTGTTAGTGGAATACTTATTTGATTGAGCGAATAGGGCTGAACACCAGAAATGATACCTTGCCCCTCTGTGCTCAAAGGGTGCAAATCAATCCATTCACCTTTATATTGAGCTTGAGGATTAAATCTAAACCATGCCAGCCCTATACTAAAATAAGGTTTTATATTGTATTTTCTAAAAAATTTAACGATATCAAACAATTCTATCTCGTGAATCATGGCCACTTCTTGGATAGAAGATCGAAAGTGTAGATTTCTGTAGCGTCTCCAGTTGTCTAATGAATACCGATCATCTGCCGAAATACTCCCTGTAGTCCATCGCATTTTGAGGGCGTAATAATCGCTCATGTGCCATGCCAAATGCATACCGCGTTGCAGTTTGGCACCCTGCATACTCAATCTCGATCTTGAAAAATTAATATCTCCTTGATAGGTAGAAGCCCCAACTGTGAATCCTAATTCAAGATCCTGCGAAGCAACTTGTCCTACTGAAAAATAAAGTAGTATAAGCAAATAAAATTTGCAATTAAATAAAATATAATTGTTCACAATTTTTAGGTTCTGGCCACAAAGGTCTATTGTACAACTCTATTAATCAAAAAAGTTACATAAAAATATCTTAGAATGTAATTTTTTTTACATTTCATAAATGTATGAATTAAAGTTATTAATTATTACCTTTGCGCAAATTAAATTTTATTTTCTTGTACAGATATTTCATCAGATTATCATATTTAGGAACAAACTATAATGGATGGCAAAAACAGCCTCAACCTCAATCAAAAACAGTACAACAAACAATAGAGGAGGCTCTGTACACCTTTTTGAGATTCCCTGTAGATTTGACCGGTTGCGGCCGGACAGACACAGGTGTTCATGCCAAAGATTATATAGCCCATTTTGATGCTCCAACCAAATTGGAAGTAGATGAGGTCAAGTACAAAACTAACAAAATATTACCTTCTGACATTGCTGTTCATGAAGTATTTCTTGTTCATCCCGTCGCCCATGCCCGATTTGATGCACTTTCAAGATCATATGAATATAATTTCCACATCGAAAAAAACCCAATGATTCAACAATCCTTTTATTACAACTATGGAAGCCCTGAAATAAATAAACTCAATGAAGCCGCACAATTGCTTTTAAATTATACAGATTTTTACACTTTTTGCAAAGAGAATACAGATGTGAAAACGACCTTTTGTCAATTGACAGAATGCTATTGGACAGAATCTAGTGGGCAATACAAATTAAGAATTAGCGCTGATAGGTTTTTAAGGGGAATGATCCGACTTATTGTGGGTATGTGTTTGGATGTGAGTAGAAATCACCTCAATCTAGAAGAGGTAAAGTCAGCACTTGAAAATAGAATGAAACTAGAAAAGCATTGGAGTGTCCCCGCAGAAGGCCTTACACTTTGCGATATAAAATACAATTTTGCAAAAATCAAAAAACCAAATTCAGATTTAACCTAATTATATTGTCATTCAAAGTAATAAATGAGGTTAAAAAATGGTTAATGAAAAAAAATATGTCAAAATATTATAAACTTTAATATACTTTTGTACATTTACGGTGTTTTTATAATATTTAATAAAACAAAACCAATACTAGAGTTCTGCCATTGTGTCACAATTTAGACCTTGGCATAGTTTTGTTGAGTAAGATATAAAAATTGATTTAAAATAATGTAATGTGCAAAAAGCCTTTGGGAGATACATAAATAAGAAAATTAATTTATGTTAATTTTAGCCAATCATTAAAAAAATAATTATCAAATACATCAGAATTAAATATTCGGATAACAACGGGAGCAAATAAATATAGTCCGTCTGCTGAGTAAAATAAAAGAAGATGTTTTGTCAAATAAAATATTCAGGTCATTAAAATTGACCCATTAAAATTAAAAAAGATGAACAATAGGAAGTTTTCACCAAAAGTCAAAAAAATAATTCAATTGAGCAGAGAAGAAGCTGTAAGATTGGGCCATGATTATATTGGTACAGAGCATTTTCTTTTGGGTATTTTGCAAGAAAAAGACAGCTTGCCCGTCAAAGTACTGAATGCGATGGAAATCAATATCAAAGAGTTGAAAAACTCAATAGAAAAGGAAACTTCAAAAGAGGTCGCTTTAAACGATGACTACAATTATGGAAGTTTACCCCTTAATAAACATGCAGAAAAAGTATTAAAAGTGACTTCTCTAGAGGCAAAAGTTTATAGAAGTGAAGAAATAAAACCAGAGCATCTGTTATTATCCATTCTCAAACACGGAGAAAACACGGCCAATAAAGTGCTCAACGAATTTGAAGTAGATTATGAAAGTTTTAAAACAGAAATGGAATTTGTAAAACAAGAAATGGATCCTGGCTATCATGATTTTATAGGTCAAGCACCATCAGGCTCAGACGCCCCCATGGATGATGACGACAATGATGCTTTCACATCCCGCAAAACTCCGAGTAAATCCCGGACACCTGTTCTAGACAATTTTGGTCGAGATATATCAAGACTAGCGGAAGAAGGAAAATTAGACCCTATCATTGGTAGAGACGTAGAGATAGAAAGAGTATCTCAAATATTATCCAGAAGAAAAAAGAACAATCCAGTCCTCATTGGTGAACCCGGAGTCGGAAAAACAGCCATAGTTGAAGGTTTAGCATTAAGAATATTGCAAAGAAAAGTTTCAAGAACACTCTTCAACAAGCGTGTTGTCATGTTGGATTTGGCAGCATTGGTAGCTGGCACAAAATACAGAGGACAGTTTGAAGAAAGAATGAAAAGCATAATGACAGAACTTGAAAAATCAAGAGATATCATTCTTTTTATAGATGAAATTCACACTATGGTGGGTGCGGGAGGTGCCACTGGTTCGTTAGATGCTTCAAATATTTTTAAGCCAGCGTTAGCACGAGGTGAATTACAGTGTATCGGTGCATCGACCCTCGATGAATATCGTCAATATATAGAGAAAGATGGGGCTTTGGATAGACGCTTCCAAAAAGTGATAGTAGATCCACCTACACCAGAAGAAACAGTGACTATTTTACAAAATATTAAAAATAAATATGAAGATTTTCACAATGTAACTTATTCAGATGAAGCAGTAGTGGCGTGTGTAAAACTAAGTGAAAGATATATTTCTGATCGATTCTTTCCAGACAAAGCATTGGACGTAATGGACGAAGTTGGAGCTAGAACTCACCTCAAGAATATTTTTGTCCCTAAACACATAGAAGAGTTAGAAAAAGAAATTGAAATCGTCAAGGAACAAAAGAATCAAGCTGTTAAAAATCAACAATATGAAAAAGCAGCTGATCTTCGAGATATGGAGTCTAAATTGATAAGAAAATTAGACCAAAGCAAAGAAGAATGGGAAGAGGAATCTAAAATGCGTAGATATCCCGTCAATGAAGATGATATAGCAGAAGTAGTTTCTATGATGACAGGTATTCCAGTCAAAAGAGTAGGACAAAGCGAATCCAACAAACTTGTCAAGATGAATACAGATCTTGAAGGTATGATAATAGGGCAAAATGAAGCTATTAAAAAAGTGACAAGAGCCATACAAAGAAATCGTGTAGGCCTAAAAGACCCCTCTAAACCCATCGGCTCTTTTATATTTTTAGGCCCAACAGGAGTAGGAAAAACAGAATTGGCAAAAGCGTTGGCGAGATATGTATTTGACTCAGAAGATGCTCTGATAAGAATAGACATGTCTGAATATATGGAAAAATTCAGCATCTCAAGACTTATCGGTGCGCCTCCAGGATATGTAGGTTATGAAGAAGGTGGCCAACTCACAGAAAAAGTAAGACGTAAGCCCTACTCGGTTATTTTATTGGATGAAATAGAAAAGGCTCACCCTGATGTGTATAATATCTTATTGCAAGTATTGGATGATGGCCAACTGACTGACGGACTTGGAAGAAAAGTAGATTTCAAAAACACAATGATTATAATGACTTCCAACATTGGGGTCAGACAATTAAAAGATTTTGGTCAAGGATTGGGATTCTCGACACAATCGCGTCAAGAAAATATAGAAGAAAATTCTAAAGCAGTCATTCAAGGTGCATTAAAGAAAACATTTTCCCCTGAGTTTCTAAATAGAATTGATGATGTAGTCATATTCAATAGTTTAGAGAAAAGTGATATTTTCAAAATAATTGATATCAACCTCAAGCATTTGTATAATCGAATGAATAATCTTGAGTTTGAATTGCAACTGACAGAGGAGGCCAAAACCTTTGTAGCGGAGAAAGGATATGACCCACAATTTGGTGCAAGACCGCTAAATAGAGCTATTCAAAAATATATAGAAGATCCTTTGGCAGAGTACATATTGAATGAAAATCCCGATAAGGGTGCTCAACTTTTGGCAGATATCAATGAAGAGAAGGACGGATTGGTAATAACTCCAATATTGAGTGAAAGTGCAAAAGAAGACATAGCCTAAAGGAACTAATAATGAAGTATTGATGTTATATAATGTTTAACATATAATTTTTTTAAATAAAACAAAAACAAGCTTGGCAAGATTAAAGCAAAAACCACAAGTAAAAGTTCAGGATGATAAATTCAATTACAGACTGAATAGAGAAATCACAGCACCAAGAATAAGACTCGTTGGAGAAAATTTTGATGAAGTGAGCAAAGTCGCAAACAGACCAATTGAAACAGGAGTTTATTACACCCGAGACGTACTGTATTGGGCAGAAGACTTAGAAATGGATCTAGTCGAAATAAGTCCAAAAGCAGACCCACCTGTATGTAAGATCATTGATTTCAAAAAATTTGTCTATGACCAAAAGAAAAGAGACAAAGAA
>CAZBCV010000056.1:0-16085 GCA_964490495.1 uncultured Aureispira sp.
ATAATGGGTGATACACTCAATTGGACCAACGGCTTTTGTGAGACGCCCGATTGTTTAACAAAAAAACTGCACTATGTCTTTGACTTAAGATATAAAAAAGTATGTGCCGCCCCTGATGACACTAATTTTTCATCACGAATAAGAATGAGGCGGCCCAATGAATCCGATATAAAAGTATTGTCAGATCTGCTTACTCCAAACTCTAGAACATTGTCTGATGGACAAACAGGATTTATTGAAGTAGATATAGATGAGTCGAGATTCACCCATGTCAAAGGCAAAGAATTTTTATTAAAAATGCGTATTCTCAAAGGTTTTGTGATAGAAAATTTTGATTTTGCATTTAATAGCATTTTACCAACTTCAATTGAAATTATTGAAAATAATGGTTATTTGGAATATGCAATAGTCTATCCACTACCATTTGAAATAACAGCATTTTTTTTGGAAATTCCATTTAGGTTTGATTGTTCTATGATTGATGGAGCAAGTGTCACATCTAATAAGCCTTTTGCAAGTTGTAGTTGTTCTTTTAGAATATCTGATTACATATTTTTTGAAGCCATTATCATTCCTCAAGAAGATTGTGTAGAAATTTACAGGCCTTATGGTTGCACTTATTATGACTACGAAGTGAATTGCCCAAATTTAGTATTACCCAATGTAGATACTCTACCTTCTGCTTTTAGCTATACTATAGATTATATAGGTAGAACATCTTTTGATTCACAAGACAAAGACAACAACGGAATTGAAGACCCCATTCAAGTTCCTAGTTTTAATGATTTTGATTTAGTTAGATTGTTGCCAGGTGATACCTTAAAAATCAATGTAAGAGGTCGTGTCATACATGACTTAGCCCATCAAAAACCGAGAGCGTTTTCAATAGGATTTACACCTGTGGCTTTTATATCAGAATCCGTTGAAGAAAATAAGTTTTTAGCGGATTTGTTATTCAAAAATAAAAAATCTTTCAAAACCTACAATACCCTACTGAAGATAAAACGCCAAGAAACTGGACAAATTATTGAGATAACAAACATTCCTATAATTTATCGTGAATTTTCAGAACTTTTTATTTTATCTGCCGATTCTTTAAAAAATTATCATCCCATATTTAATGACGAATTTTATTACCAACACGGTGATAGTATTTGGTTAGAAATAAATAAAACCTTAGATTATGATAATTTTCTTGAGGTAAAAAATCAACTTAGATTTGAACAATTTTTCAGATTTGATTATTCTACTGAAACTTATGTAGGGGACAAAATTCCAGAGCTTTGGGAAAAATCCGTTTGTGATTGTTTCTCTCAAGTTTTTCTTATACCTGAACAAGAATTTAGGACACCTTCCAGTTTTGTTGCCACAAGCTTTCAGAACACACCTGTATGTATAAACGAATTTATAAGTAGGAGTTTATTTAATTTTGGATTCGGTTACTTTTCTAGAATTGAAGAAAACCCTTTATTATTTGTTTTCCCTAATGAAATACGTCCCATAGTTCAAATAAAAGAAGTTCAATTTTCTAACAATAACAATGTAGATTTCGGACCTTTGAAAATTATTTATGGTGATTCCACCTATCAATTTGAACCCCTTTTACGTCAAGACAAGGTGGTATATATAACCGAAAATGATTTACCTTGGTCTGGTCATTCTAGAAGATTTAATTATAGATTAGATTATGGCTTACGCCCCACAGGATGTATCAATCGCTCGCTACCAGAAATTTTAGATGTAGATATACTTCTCAATAGGTCACGTGTAGGCGAATTGTATTACCCAGAACAATTGCAATCAAAACTTCAATACCAATTTGGGTCCGCAGAATTGAAAGCTATAATGCTAGAGCCAGAATTGTCTGCATTTAGCGAAAACTTTAGCACGCAGTTCGATTTATTTTTTGATGACAATATCTCATCTATTGATAATGCTTATGTGAGAATAATTTCAACGACAAATCCTACTGAAAACTTCATAATTCGCGACACTAGAACCAATGATGTTTATCTTTCAAACAATGGTTTTTATCATGTGGGCAAATTTATAAAAAATAGAACTCGCCGCTTCGAAATCCAAGGCACGCTCAATACCTGTGAGCCTCAAAAAATATACATAGAATATGGGTTTGACTGCGAAGACATCACCGACCCGGCTATTGAACCCTGTTTTCGAGCTCTCGATTCCATCATTATCAATTTTCCTAAAGGTCTGATTGACATTGTGCCTATCGCCAGTTCAAGTGATGATTTAGTGCTTTGTGACACCTCTACACAAAAATTCACTGTAATTAATGCCGGTTTGGGTCGTTCTTATGAGAATATTATTGAAATAGATATCCCGTCAGGAATCAATTACATACCCAATTCTACAAAACTTTTTTACCCAAGTGGACAAAATCAAACATTTATTGCGCTTCCAGATCCAATAAGGGTCAGTCCATTTTTGTACAGATTTGATATGAAAAATATTTGGCAACAACATGTCACAGGATTGAACGGCGCAGCAGATGCACCAGAAAATGCCTTTGATATAGAATACATGGTGGAAACAACCTGTGATGTGGTCTCAGGAAGCACTCTTAATTATAGAGTTGCAGCCAAAGACTATTGTGGCGACATTTTGAATAGAGTAACGAAAGTAGGGCAAAAAATCATCCTCAATACGCTGACTTCTCCAGAAAAAATTAGCCTCCAGGGCAATTACTCAGGACTGACCAAATGTGATAAAAATTTAGCCAATATTCAGTATCAGTTCACCTCCAACAGTACCGTGCCTCTTACTTTTAGGGTGCGAATGCCTCAAAACTTTTCTTTCGTAGCCAACACCATTGTGACCAACTTAACCCAACCTCAAGTTAGGATGCAAAACGGTTTTTTGGAATGGACTGTTATGCCCACAGATAGGCAAGTCAATCTTTCCTTTAGCATAGCCAATCTGAATGAATTTTTATGTGATGAATATTTTGTAGAAGCCTTCATTGCACAATCTTCTTCTGCTTTTTGTGAAGCTACAAATGAAGACTGTGATGTATTGGCCACAATGGGGCAAAACCTTTTGATTTTATCTCCTGAAATTTTTGATATTGACATCTCAAACATCAAAATAGCAGAACAAGCCGGAAATTTTAGCTTGTCATTTGACATTGAAAAGTTGAGAGGAAATGAAATACAACCTTTGAAGTTTTTATTATTTCTCGACAAAAACGGAAATGGCCAATGGGATGCTTTTGATACGGTTTTAGACACTCTGCTCTGGACAGACTTTTCGGCAAGTCCTATTTTCAATATCAATCCTGATATACAATTAGAAGATATTTGTTCACTCTTTTTATTGATGGATAAAAATCAAAATTGTCTTTGTGAAGACAAAATTTTTCCACTCAATAATAATATTTCTTTTGATACTGAACCTATATTACTTTGTAGTGGCGAAAGTACTGAATTGGGTATAGAGTCCAGTGGCGGTTTTCAATATCAATGGAATTCAAATGTAGGTATGAGTTGTACACGGTGTCCAAGTGCTGTTTTTTCACTACAAAATAATACAACTAACATCATCCATACTGTGAGAACCCTTGAACTATCTAATGACAACAATTGTCGTTTGCGCCTAAAATACAATATTTCAATTCCGCCTACTTTACAGCTCAATCTTAGCAATTCCACTATCTGTATAGGTGACACCTTTAGGGTTTTGTCTAATATGGCATCAGAATATTTGTGGCAAGGCCCTAATATCACAACCCAAAACAATCAAGAATTGGTTATCGCACCTCAAGAAAATTCAATTTACACTTTAACGGTCAAAGACGTGTATGGATGTGAATATTCGGACACCTTTTCTATACAAGTCACACCTCAACCCACCATAGAAATACTCCACAATATTCCATTTTGTGCGGATAGTTCTGCACAATTGGACATAATATTATCCCATAGTGACAACTTCAGATGGTCACCAAGAGGAGTTCTGACCGATGTCTCTTCCCTCAATTCGGGATTCACCACTTACGTAGATACAACTTTATTTCTAGATGCCTTCAATACGGTTTGTAAACAAAGCTTTGAGATTCCAATAAGATTTGCACCACCTCAAAAAACGGTATTGGATATCAATATATGTGAAGGTGAGCCCTATGAATTTGACGGACAACTCATAGATGTTTCTGGCGAATATTGTTTAACATTTTTATCAGAATACGGGTGTGATAGTTTAGATTGTATCCTCCTTAATATTATTCCCAATCCTGCTACTTTAGATTTACCCACTACATTTACAAAATCACAATTTGAAGATTTGACCCTAACAGGATTTGAAGGTTATGCATCTTATCGTTGGTCTCCATCAAGATTTTTGGACTGTGATACCTGTGCGGCTCCGATTACATCCACTACAGATACTATCACCTACTTTTTGGAAATTTTTAATGCTGCGAATTGTAGTGCCCGAAACAAAGTATTCATTGACATCAGTCAAAAGTGCAGTTTAGATGCCATAAGATTCCCTAATGGTTTTTCGCCCAACGGTGATGGTGTGAATGATTATTTTTCATTAATCTTTGATATATTGTGCGGCTCTATGGATATCATTATTTATAATAGGTGGGGCAACATAGTCTATCAAATGGACAACTGGGACAATACATGGGATGGACGTTCATTAAATGGAGAGGCCCTACCTCAAGGCACTTATTTTTATAATATTAAGCTCAATGGCTTGAACGAAAGTGTGTCAGGCATGTTGGATTTGAGATTAAAATAATGAAAGAATGAAAAAAATATTTAATCAAAAAAACCATTTCATATGGCCCAGTTTCACTTTGAGCTGTAGCATTTTCAAAAATATGAGTGCTTTGAAATGGACTTTGCTTGTTGTGGGTAGCTTTATTATTAGTTCTTCTTTTTCACAACAAGATCCTCATTTTACAAGATATTCGTTTGTGACAGATATGCTCTACAATCCTGCCGCTGTAGCCAGAGCCAATGAAACAAAATTAGTACTTTTTTACAGAAATCAATGGTCAGGATTAAGAGGTGCGCCCACCACTCCTGGTCTATCCATAGAGACCCCACTCTCTGAGAAAGCGGGTCTAGGCTTCAATTTTTTTCAAGACCGAATTGGTTTTGATACACATTTTGCACTCCAAGGCAATTATGCTTACAGAATACCCTTGAGTGCTTCTTTCAATTTAAGTGTTGGTATCAAAGGAGGCTTGAGTATCATTAATTCCAATTTTTCAGAACTCATTACACCAGAGCCTGATAAAACTGACCCTGTATATATAGATGGACAGCGCAAAATAGTTCCCCGCGTAGGTTTAGGTTTTTTAGCACATTCTGACAAAACCTACATTGGATTAGGAGTACCCGCATTGGCCGCTTTTGTACCAGAGCAAGGAAGTTTTTTGTCAGATGATGGTGCATTTTTGAGCCGTCACTTTTACCTCACCGCTGGGCATGTCTTTGACTTTGCCAATAGCCCTTTTCAAATAAAACCAGGTTTTTTAGTCAAATATCATCCTTCTGCTCCTATTCAAATTGACTTATTGGCTCAGACATGGTATAAAGATTGGGTAGGTGTAGGTATCAGCTATAGAACTGGTGATGCAATTGCTGCTATGTTAGATGTTTCTATAATGCAAGGCTGGGTTTTATCATATGCATACGATATGACTTATTCTAGCTTTACCAATGTAGGTAGAAATGCCCACGAAATCGTACTAAGTATCAGTTTAGCCAAAAAAGACAAAGTGATTCCTTCTATCCACAAATTTCCTAACTTGCCAAGATTTTAGTAGTTATGTTTACCAATAAAATAAAGGGATTAGTTACAAAAATATTTATTGTATTATTTGTTATACTCAACTATAACTTTTGCTTAGAAGCACAAACCACTTGTAAAAAAGGGGATAAGGCCTTGAGCTTAAAACAATATCAAAATGCCATACTCCAATATGAAAAATGCCTTCAAAAAGAAGAAAATGCATGGGCCATACATCAATCGATAGCTGAATGTTATGCCGCTTTGTATAATTACCCTCGTGCTGCTCATCATTTTAATAAAAGCTTATCCATTCAAAAAAAATATTCTCCTGTTATTCTCCAATATTTGCAGGTCTCTAGTAGATTTATGGAATATCCGAGTTTTGAAAATCTTTTAGATTCATTCATCATTCTCTTTCCAAAACAAAAAAATCTTTTAAAGATGAAAGAAGGCAAATGGGCTTCCTCTATACAAAAATATGAAATAAAAAAGCTCAATATCAATTCTGAATTCAGCGAATTTGCTCCCGTGCTTTGGAAAAATTTTCTTGTTTTTAGTTCATCGCAACCCACAGGCAAAAAATCTGATTTAGCAACTGGCAATAGCTTTGTTCATTTGCTAATGATGGATACACTCTCCGGTACAGTGGCACCTTTTCCTCTGCCCCAAGCCCACAAATATAATGTAGGATCATGTGTTTTTTATAATGATGACAAAAGTATGCTATTTACAGCCAATGAAAAAAACACTAAAAAAATAAAGGGCCATCACCTCTTAAAAATATTCAGCTCTGAGATGGAAAATGGTAGTTGGTCAACGCCCAAAGAAATGCCTTTCAATATGGCACAAAGCAACAATATGCATCCCACCATAAATTCAGAGGGAACATTGATCATCTTCGCCGCCGACAATGCTCGTAACTCGCAATTAGACTTGTTCCAAACACAAAAATTAAAAAATGGTCAGTGGAGTAAGCCTTCATTATTACCCAACCCTATCAACTCAAAAGGCAATGAAATCTTTCCTATGTTGGTCAATGACACTTTATTGGTTTATAGTAGTAATGGATATAATTATGGTATAGGTGGTTTTGATTTCTATTACAGTATTTACAAAAACAAAAAATGGAATGTACCCACCCATTTAGATTCCCCATTTAATAACTTAAAAGATGATTTTGGTTTTTGGTCATCCTCAGATTTTTCTAATGGTTATTTTTCGTCCAATAGAAACAACGACAATGGAAATGAAGACATTTATCGTTTCACACTCTCAACACTCGCAGCACCCGAACCAGAAAAAACTAAAGATACCTTGACTACGATGAAAGCTTTAGATATAGCAGTATCTGATGAATGGACACTGCTTCCTATATCTGGGTTATTGATTCAACTCACCAACTTAAAAACAGGAGAAAAAACATCATTGACAACTGATGACTACGGACTTATAAATTTGCCTATGAAATCTGGTGAAAAATACATAGTGGACATTGAAAAAGCTGGATTTTTACCTTACTCAGGATCGATACAATACCAGGATTCGGAAGAAAATTTACATAAAAAAGATATTCAACTCACGCCACTAAAAAAGGACCAAATCATTGTATTAGAAAATATATATTTTGATTTTGACAAATGGGATTTGACAGATGACAGTCAAGAAGAATTGATGCGCGCCATCCATATTTTACAATCCAACCCACAAATGACCATCGAACTTAGCTCACATACTGACGTGAGAGGAAAACCCGACTACAATCAAATACTCTCAGAAAAAAGAGCCAAAAGTGTATATGAATATTTTATCTCAGCTCAAATCCATCCCAAAAGAATGACTTACAAAGGATATGGCGCAACACAACTTATCAATCAATGTAGAAAAGGAATACAATGTACCGAAGAAGAGCATAGACAAAACAGACGAACAGAGCTGAAGGTGAAATCGATATAGGAGAATAACAAAACCTTTAACTCCCTTTCCTTCCTCATCAAAAGCTTCTGTATTTTCTTTTTGGGGTGACGCCTTCAAAGTCAAATGTTATCTTTGAATCTCTTTGGAGTGTTGTTCCTGTGGATTCCTCAAATATTCGCTTATACTTATTCCATATATTTGACGGTTGTTTTTCACCATTAATTTTGAGATGTTTTCCTGTGAGTTCTATGGTATTGGTCTTATTGGGTAGAAGAAGTTCATCTCTATTCAAGCTGTTGCCAATGATTTCAGTAAAATTATTGTTTGCTTTTGCGCCATTATCTAATTCGTTGAAATCGCTTCCCAAAGCTTCGTCACCAAAGTTTCTAAAATCAAATTGAAAAGTGGTATCTATTCCTAACGACTCAAAGTTATCATTCTGCAGCATGTCTTTAAATCTTTTCATGTAGTCTTCCCAAAATTCTCCATTGTCGTCTCCCATACCTTCAAAACCATCAAGCTGACGAAACATCTTCAATCCCGAAGTGGCAAACCCCTCAAATAATGAATCTAAATTTTGGAGCTTAAAAGAAAAAAAGTCATTATCTAAATCAAAATCTTCACCACCCCACATAAATATCTGGCTATTGTCTTTAGATCCCATTTGGGGTTTAGATTTTGAAATGATATCTTCATAATTTGAGTATTCACTTTTATCTATCAATTGTCCGTCTATCTCCAAGTCCATCAATTCCCCATTTTCAAAAGACATTTTGATCTCTTTATCATTTTCTATTTTATGAATTTTCATAGTATTTTTGCTCATGTAAGGCAAAGTATCCAAAGTACTTTTGGGGCCATACATTTGAAAATTGAGGCCTAAATGACTGGCAATTGTATGATTAAAATAAAAAACAGAAAAAACCAATACTCCAAGTATTACATACTTATCTTTGAATTCAGAAAAATTGATTTTAAACATAATTTTAGAAAATTTTACTTTTAGGTTGTTTAAACGCAAAACTAAATTTATAAGTTTTGGTAAATGGAAATTTGTCCGTTTTTTTAATAAAATTTTAACCAATTTTTTCTTTCTGCTCAAGGAGTTTGTTAATTTTGTTTTCCAAAGACTCTATTTTTTCTATCAAATCGTCATTGTTGTCCGCCACCATGGCATCTACAAATATGGAATTTACAAGAGACAAACCCAACATGCCTCCTGTGATCACCACAAAAATAAAATAACTATATGTCAAAAATTTGAATAAAGAACTCTGTCCCACCACTATTTGTTCTGGAATCTCAAACCACCCTTCTATGGAAAATGTTTTAAATGTAGAATAAAGGGATATACCTGTATCTCCAAAATGTTCCGGTGCTATTACATGAAAAAAATTATAGGACAACACAGACACAATAAAAATATAAATAACAAATCCTAATAGAACTATCACCGAAGTTTTCATGGCGCGGCCTATTCCCTGAAGAAGCATATCTACACCTTTTATAAATCTAAAAAGACGAAAACTCCTAAAAATTCTAAAAGCTCTGAAAACTGGCAAAAAACCCAGTGGAACAACGTCCCATCCTATGATGAATATCAATAATGAAGGTAAAGAAATTATGACTATCAAAAAATCAAACCTATTCCATCCATCCAAAAAATAGCTTTTGGGCCCATAATGTGTAATTTTTATTGTCGCTTCCATAATAAACAAAACCACAATGAAATGATCTATGGCTTCTATCCAATACAAAGTATTTGAGCTCAATCCCAATCCACTAGTAAAAATGAGCAAACAACTCATCAGTATGAGTGTCAGAATAAAATTATCATTCAAAAAAATACGTTTTATCATCTACTTTAATTTTATTAATATTCAGGTATTAAACAAAAAAATTATCCACAAAATCGAATAAAACACAAAGCTAAAAAATTATGAGAAAATATGGAACATAACCCTATTAAATTCAGAACTATATGCTTCAATTTTTCGTTTTGAATATTGATTTAATAATAAACAATGATTCAACAGATATTTGGCATATTGGGAAATATATTCAAGGCATTTGTGTTACTAAAATCCGAAGCCATAAAGTATGTTTTTTATACCGGCTCTATCGCTTTTGTTTTGTTAGGGATTTTAGCATGGGGCATTTGGAAATTTTCAACAATAGCTGGAGAGTATATTAGTGAATGGATACCATGGTCATGGGCGCAAAATTCAATAGTATTTTCTGTAGTTGTCGGCATAGCTGTCATAGTGCTCAGTTGGATAATCTTCAAGTATATTTTGTTAGCAGTATTAAGTCCACTTTTGAGTTTAGTGTCTGAAAAAATAGAAAAAAGACAAAGAGGGCACAATTTAGGAAAAGGATTTTCAGTAGCTGCCTCGGCTGCTCGTGGCGTTCGGGTCAATGCCAGAAATATAATAAAAGAAATCACCATCACTCTCATTTTGTTAGTGATAGGCTTGATACCTGGCATTCATTTTATAGCCCTATTATTATTATTTCTTACGCAAGCCTATTTTGCAGGATTTGGAATCATGGATTTTTATTTGGAAAGGCATTATACGTTTAGAGAATCTATCAGCGAAGTCTATAATCATAAATGGGCGGCCATAACTTTAGGGAGTATTTTCACTGGACTATTGCTTATTCCCTTTGTGGGCGTATTGATTGCTCCATATTTTTGTACGGCAGCCGCCACACGATATTTTATAGCCCATGAAGACAAAAGCCAAGGTGAGTCTCTACTCTCATCATAGCTTTTGTCTTTATGGCATCATTGCTTATTTCAATTTGGCGTGGTACAATGTATTTGTTCTTACACCATTTTCATAAATTGCAATAAAAGCATCTTTAAAGCCAATTTTTCTGACTTCTTTCATATGATTTAAGGCTTCGTCTAGGGTAGTGTATCCTTCTAGCGAATATCTATAAACTGTCTTTTTAGGGAAAAATTCAGAAACAATTGGCCCAATTTGTGCTACTTTTGGAAAAGTAGCATCGGGTTTTTTGATAGCCACAAACTGAACTTTATATTCTTTTTGAGCAAAAGTGTTCTCTGCTGCAATAATTGTATTTTCTTTTGATTTCACTAACAAATCTCCTCTTTTGCACCGTTCCATATGGGATGCAAATATTATTTCCAATGTTCTAGAATCGCTTTCACGGTAGTTTTGAGCAAACTCTTTATATTCTTTTTGCGCGGCTTCACAATTGCCTGTGGCGCATTGAGACAAGGCAAACATGTATTTGGCTCTAGGATAATTAGGGTCAGACTTCAACTTATTAAAGCAAACTATAGCATCATCAAAGTTATTAACAGCAAAATAGGATTCACCAGCCTTATATAAAAATTCAGCCGCCTCAGCATCATATTTAGACTCAATAGCATCTGCCACGTGTAAGTCTTCCAAAGGCTTTTCTACATCCTCTACAATAGGAGAAGTCACAGGCACAATAGGTAATGGGTCTATAACTTCTACAACTGCAGGAAGTACCTCTTTCTGCGGAGCTTCAACAACGGGTGCAGGTAGATCCATCAATTCAGTAGGCAACATTTTTACTTTTCTTTTACCTGCTATCCTTCCAATTTTGAATACCAAACCCGTAGAAAGATTAAGAGAACTTATGGCGGCTTCTCCTTTTTTATAGGTTTCTTCAGCCTCCATATATTCAGGGTCGTCAATTATGCCATTGTTATTGACATCTTGCACATTGAAATATGAATATTGATACCCCATTTGAGAAAGAAATTGTGTGGAAAGATAGTCAGCTTTCAGTTGAATGCCTAGCCAAGAATTGATATTATACATACCTCTCACACCTGCATTCCAAATATATTGAAACTCGCCACTTCGGCCTTCAAAGTTAAATATTTCTATAGGTTGTCCAAAAAAATATTTTTGAAACATTAATTGCGGAGTTTGTGATTGGCTGATACCTGCTTTAGCAAAAATATTTATGTCCCACTTTTTACTACCATACCTAAATGAAGGACCAAAAACCATATATTTAGTTTGCCAACTTTGTGGTTGGTCCACAAAAATCTTCTCAAAATATTTGTGTTCGATGTGTGAAGCAAATAAAGAAGAGCTCGGATTATCGGTATAGCCAGCAGCCACGCCTAATCCAATTTTACCCACAAAAAAATCTATATGTCCGTTCAATTGATAACCGTTGCCTGCAAACATATAAATATTGCGCATATAGCTCATGGGCACCGCACCCCCACCACTTAAATCAATTTGTAAAATGTTTTTCTGCCCGTAGTTCATTGAAATGGCGAAAAAAACAAAAAAGAAAGACAACCCGAAATTTCTCATTTTATTGTATTTTTAATTTTTTAATAAAAATGTATCAATCTCAGGTTATTGCAATACAGAGGTTACTAAAAGTAGATAATACAACTACTTCCCTTAGTATATTAAGCAATTAGGTTCTATTTGGGCGCAAATATATGAAAAACTTTTAATATGTGGAGGTATTTTAATAAAAATTTTAACAATCAACAATATTTACAGCTGTAGCCAGTCCTCCTTCAGAAGTTTCTTTATACTTTCTATGCATATCTTGAGCGGTCTCCCACATGGTGGCTATGACATTATCTAATGGTACTTTTACATCCTTTGGTGACCTGTCAATAGCAATAGTTGCCGCATTGATAGCTTTGATGGCCCCCATAGAATTGCGTTCAATACAAGGCACTTGGACTAGACCAGCTATAGGATCACATGTCATTCCCAAATGATGTTCCATAGCTATTTCGGCAGCTATGGCACACTGTTCAGGTGTTCCACCTATCAGTTCGGTAAGACCCGCTGCGGCCATAGCCGAAGAAACTCCTATTTCTGCTTGACATCCACCCATTGCGGCTGAAATAGTTGATCCTTTTTTGAAAATACTTCCAATCTCTCCCGCCGTCAGTAAAAATTTTATGATCTCATCCGATCCTGCTTCTTTGTTGACAAAACACAAATAATACATCAATACGGCTGGAATGACACCTGCGCTTCCATTAGTAGGTGCTGTCACTACCCGACCAAACGCTGCATTGACTTCATTGACAGCAATCCCAAAATTACCAACACATTTCATGACATCACTAAAATTCAGATTTTGTTCACGTAGCGACTTGAGCCAACCTTCTTTATCAGAGTAATCTCTTTGAACTAGAATTTTGGAACATATTTCTCCAGCACGTCGTTTAACATTAAGACCACCTGGAAGATAGCCAGTACTATGACAACCTAAATACATACTTTCTAGCATCACATCCCATATATTCAATAATTTTGTTCGTATCATTTCATTATCAAACTCCACCAATTCATTGGCCATGACTATTTGCGAAATGGACCATTGTTTTTCGTTACAGTTTTTTATTAAATCTTTGCTATGGGTTATGGGAAAAGGCCTAATATAACTGTCCTCATATTTGTCTTGAGATTCTCCATCGCGCACTATGAATCCACCTCCAACAGAATAAAACGTATCACTATACACTTCTTCATTCGAAAATTCGGCAATAAAAATCAATCCATTGGCATGAAAACTTAAAAAGTCTTCTTTGAATACAATATCTACAGCCGGGTCGAATTCCAAATTCCTGTCGTTCACTCTCAAAGCCTTTTTTTCCTTTATTTCATGGATTATATTATCAATTTGTGAAGTATCGATGGTGACTGGGTCGTATCCCGAAAGACCTAAAATAACCGCTAAATCTGTAGCATGTCCTTTTCCTGTTAACGACAAAGAACCGTACAATTGAATTTCAATTCTAGATATTTTGTCAATTAAGTTTTGAGCTTTGATTTTTTCAATAAACTTTAGTGCAGCGCGCCATGGTCCCAAAGTATGAGAAGACGAAGGTCCCACTCCTATTTTAAAAACATCAAAAACACTAATAAATTCCATAATATATTTTTGGTTAAGGTTTCAAATATTGGTTTAGAAATATCATAAACTATTATTAGCTCATAAGTGTTTTGATACTGAATAAATTTAAAAGTGTTGTTATGAATTTTTATCTTATTAAAGTATTTAGAAATTGTGTTTTGTTGTGTTTAATTGTTTCATTAACGTGTTCTTGTAGGCCGATAAAAAATGAAAACATTCTAAATAACCGTCCAGATATAGTGTATTTTCCAGATAGTGTAGAAGCTTCAAAACTTATTCTTTCAGAAGATTTTGATGGTTTTTTTGATGAAGTTTCACCCTTAGAACGCCAAATCCAAACGAAAACTTCAGATAAAGAGATTTCTTCGGAAGAATTCAAAGCTTTTTTGGCAACTGAAGTTTCAAATTGGTCCAATGATGAACGGCAACAAATTTATGAAATGATAAAAGATGTCCGAAAACTTTGTGACACATTAAGTCCAAGGATTTTTCCCTCACCTTTAAGAATCATAAAGGTCAAAACCAATCATTATGGGCCCGATGTGTATTATACTAAAGGTCATAATATCTATTTACCAGAAAATATATTCAAAAACTTTTCTAAAGAAGTGCACTTCCCTATTTTAGTCCACGAAATATTTCACATCATTTCAAGAAACAATCCTGATTTGAGACATGAGTTATATACTTACATTGGTTTTTACCCACCCAATAAAAAAGTAAAACTTAATGGATTTTTGGAACAACGCAAATTAACGAATCCCGATGCAGTGAGCTATCAGTACGTTATAAATCTTGAACATGATGGAAAAACTTATAAGGCCATACCCTTGATATCTAGCATTTTTGACAGCTACCGAAAATCGCATAAGGCTTTTTTTGATTACTTAACCTTCGATATGTACGAACTATTGGAAATGGAAAATCATTATTTGGCCATAACCAACGACACGGGAAAAACTACTATTCCTCCCGAAGCCATGAATAGTTTTTTTAAGCAAATAAAAGATAATACACAGTACATCATCCATCCCGAAGAAATCATGGCAGACAATTTCATGTTAGCTCTTCTGGCCTATTCAAAAAACGATTATTCAAAATTTTCTCCAGAAGGAAAAGAGTTAATAATGCAAATTACAAATAGGCTCAAAAAATTATAACATTACTTAAAACTTATAAAAGACAGAGGAAGAAAGGCCTCCTCTAGAAAATTTTTGTGAATATGAATCTGTTTTAATGAATGGATTGAGTCCATATACATGTTCAGCCATTATATTTATATCTATATTTTGCCCCAAAGACTTGTTCCAACCTATTCCAACAGCAGAGCTAAAAAGCCATTGATGGATTTGTGCATTTTCAAATTTGGAATAAGATTGTTTTTCTTTGATAACACCGTGAAGGCTATTTGAATTCATTTGAGTATTACCTACACTCCACGCCCATTCTGATACACATCCTGCACTTAAAAACCAACCTCGCTCCTTACCCCATGGCGAAAACACTAGCCTTAAAGGCAATTCTACAGAATGCAACTTATGGCTGATATTCATATTTAATGGTACAGTATTTTCTGTCAATACACTATTTGTGGCTCTTGACAATACCAAAAGTGTGTTGACATTACCCCAACTTGTGGGTAAACTATGATTAAAACTATTGTCGTATTCCTGGCCATTCAGAACTTCATTTTCAGAATTATAAGGCAAAGAAACACTATAATCACTTGATAAATTTCTTGAAAAAAACTGAAGACCTGAATTAATTCTCCAATATTTATTGATTTCATAATTCATACCAAAACCCAAAAGAAAACTATTGGATATTCTTTCATTGACCAATATTTCATTTAATGGATTTTTTAACTGGCCATTTTTGTGAGTTGACCATGATAATATTCCAGCAGTCAAACCTAATTCAAACGTTTTAGTATCCTTCTTTTGATCAAAGGATTGGTTTTCTGAAACTATTATTTTGGTCTCCAATTCTTTTTTATTTATGGACTCCACAGACTCAAAAAGTCTATCATCAATCTTTGCAATGGCCTTACTGTTTTCAATGGATTTAACCCGTGCCAAATCAATATTTTCAATAATGGTATTGATCGAGTCTTCTACATTCGCAATTGACCCAATATCCTTTGCTTTTTCACTAACTTTATCGGTAGAATCAAAATTGTCATTTTCATCACTACTTTGTATGGGCATAACTTTAGCATAAAACCTATTTTTAGGTCTATTATTATTATACATAGATGATGTCGTTTCATTGACATTCAAAGAAGCAGAATTTGCATTACTATTATTGCTTTCTTTGGTATTGCTTTCTGAAATATGGGTGGCCAATTGATTTTTGATGGTCTCAGATATCGTCTGACATTGAACAACCTCATGACGCAAAGTATTGATCTCTTTCTCTTTATTTAAATTTTGAAATACAAGATAACCTATCCATCCAAAATTTAGAATACCTAAAACCACTACAAAAGGAAGTAT
>CAZBCV010000057.1:0-16018 GCA_964490495.1 uncultured Aureispira sp.
GGTTTAATTGTCGATAGGTAATCGAATAATAAATGTTGCTCCTTCTCCTTCCGTGGAATCAATTTCTATATGACCTCCGTGCATTTTTATAATATCATAGGACATTGATAGCCCTAGTCCCGTGCCTTGCCCAGTAGGTTTAGTAGTGAAGAAAGGTTGAAAGATTTTATTTTTTATATCATCAGGTATTCCTACACCATTGTCTGATATAGAAATTTCAATATTGTTATCATTTTTTATTGTACTGATACCAATAGTAGGTTGATAGTTATCAGGATTGTTCTCGCTTTTTTGTCTGACAGAGTGAAAAGCATTGGTAATGACATTGAGGATGACTCTACCTAAGTCTTGCCGCGCAATTTCTATTTCTGGCAATTCAGTACTATAGTTGGTATCCATTGCAGAGTTGAAAGACTTGTCTTTTGCACGTAAGCCATGATAAGCCAATTTTAAATATTCATCACACAAAGCATTGATATCTATTTTTTCTTTTTGGTCACTTTTTGTTCGACTGTGTTGGAGCATACCTTTGACGATGGCTTCTGCTCTTTTGCCATGTTGGGTTATTTTTTCTTCATTTTGGATAAGATCATTTACAATTTCTTTTACACTATTAAACTTTCCATTATCTATATCTTCGAGCAATTCAGTGAGTAATTCCTTATTGATTTCTGAAAAATTATTTACAAAATTCAGCGGGTTTTGTATCTCGTGGGCTACACCTGCGGTCAGTTCACCTAATGAAGCCATCTTCTCAGATTGAATGAGCTGTGCTTGTGTTGACTTAAGCTCAGAAAAGGATTCTTCAATAATCCTGTTTTTCATGTTCAATTTAATCATTGTATTTGTATAAGCCTGCTCTGTTATAAGCACAATGAAGAACAGAACCAGAACTAGCGCCATATGGCTGTTTGAGCCAAGAATGTGAATAAACCGAGGATTGATAACGGTTTTAAATTCATATCCTGTAAGCTGAAAAGCACTAATTACCAGTAATGCTGTGATTGAAACCCCTAGCCATATCCAGCCGATCTTTGGATTTCCAAATAAAATGGCCAACACTGGAGCAAAACATATCCAGGGAAGATTGTAACTCTGCAATCCTCCTAGAAACCAGGCATTCCAAACAGTGGCTGTTACCGCAATACCAACAAAAAAATGGGTAGCCACTTCGAGTGATATTCCCCATTTTAAAAAGAAAGTAAGTAGGAAAAAACCAAAAGTGCAGACCACCATCGAATAGAGGTGGTAGTGCATTTCAAAAGCCAGTGTATTTAATAAAAAAAAAGCGGCAAACAGAGTGGTTAACAAAGTTGAATTTATGTAAATACGAGCTTTCCTGAAATTCAATTCATCTGCAAAATACGAAACAGGAATGAACCAGGAGTGCAATTTTTCTGTCAATGATTTCATAAGGCAGCTTTTACTAGGTGAGTCGAATCAAAATCAACCCCTCTTTTTTTCTGATGAAGAAGGATAATGTAGATTACGTCGAAAATAGCGCACGCAATGCCTATTGAGATTAGGAAATAATTTTGTGGGTATTTTAGTGCAAACATAAGACTGACAATTCCAGTTCCCAGAAATTTGCTCCAAGCTGTGACCAGCGATAGCCCCTGATAACCCGGTATGGTTAATAAATACAAAAATGCCACCGACATATACAGATTGATGATTTCTGCGGATATCGGAGCCATTGGGATATCATATTGAACCATAAATGTGGCCTGTGTGGCAACTGATACGATAATTCCAACAATCAGATAAAAATGGATACGCTTTCTGAAAAATTCATTCATCACCTGTTTGTAGCCATACTTAAAAGTGGAAGCAAAAATATATGCATCAAAAAGCATCCAAGCCCAATAGGCAATCACCAGTAACTTCCCCATATTGGGTACAAAAAATATGGCGGCAGAAATTTCCCACCCAAAATTGGTAACTACACAACCAATGGGAATATTCAATGTTTTCTTTTTTCTGATATTAATTATGGTATCTACATAGCAAACCAGCCAAAGTAAAGCGCCAGTGAAAAACATCGTTACCTGCCACCAGGTATAATAATCAAGGTTAATCCAAGGTTGGGGTTCTCTGAAATATTCAAATATGGTCATAGTAGTAATTGTTTATATTGATTTAATTTTATGAAAATAATCTGAGAATGGCTTGTATAAGCTTCATCCACCAAGGAATATACTCCTTATAAGGCAATCCTTGTTCGAATCGTTTCTGATCTTTTTTACGGAAAGGCGCAAGGATATTGGGTTCGTGCAAATTCCAGATTTCGCAATATGCCGCTTTTACCCCCGACGAATCGATAATACCATTAACCGCTCTTCGGGCAGCTTCATTGGCACCTTCCATTGTTGCCAGATCGGTATAAGTTCTGACGTAATCGGATGCCAGAAAAAGGTTGGATATCCGTGTAAATGCTTCAGGTCTCAAGTCCCACGAATTTACGGTATTCACCAGTAAGGGTTCTTCGTTCTCCTCCCGGTCGCCTGTACCTGCGATTTGCTTGATATCCCCGTCGATATACCATAAATCAGGTGTCTTTTCTGGAACAGCCTTCTCTCCACCGACATTCAAACTTAATGAAATCTGTTTCCAGATTTCATCTTTTATCTGTTCGTGAGTGCATTGTCTAGCAGGCAATCCGTTGTGCCCGGGCGTATCCCAGTCCGAAATATCGACAGATAAAATAGAATGAATTTTCCCGTCACCAAGTGCCGAGATATCAAAATCTTTCCAAAACTGCAGCTGAGATATAGACGTTAATGCCCATTTGGAATCAGAATAAATACAGTGTCCGTCCACAATATCAGCCTTTTCAGTCAGATAATATTGAGCCCCATTCATCCAAGCCACACTTGTCGAAAGCTTTACAATTCCTTCAAGGGAGTTGTCAACAGCCAGTATCTCGTCCGACATTAATTTTGCCGCCCTTTCCACTGGCAAGGCAAGTAAATAATAGTCGCCTTTTACGGTTATTTCAGTATTTGTATTTATATCCAATACCCGTACCCCTGAAATTATTCCGTTTTCAATGTCTAATTTTACCGCTTCGTGGTTGTGGAAATATTTCACCCCTTTGTCTTCCAAATATTCGAGCCATGGGTATAGCCATACATCGTTTGTAGGGCCGTTTAAAACCCTGTCGGTTTCCACCGTTGGGTTAGCCATGTTGAAAATAAGCTGCAGAAATATATCACCACCAGTTTTTGTACTTGCTTTTTTTGCATTCGCCGCAACAAGTGTCCTGGTTAACCCCTGCACAAACAGCGACCTATAATCATCAGAAAAACGATCGGCTTCGGTAAAATCCCACCAACTGATTCTTTCATAATCGTTTAACCTGCGTTCAAAACTCGATGTCATTAATTGCCATACTTTTTTGGCAAAAAAGGTTTTCTCTTCCTTTGTAAGGCCGGTATCCGAATGCATGGCATGTAAAATCGTTTCAATATCTTTTAACGATTTCGGGAAACTTACAATGGAGAAAATTGATTTCTTTCCTTCCCGAGCCATTCTAACCCTTTTTGTAGGAACCAGATTATCTGAAACTTTGGAAATGCTGCCGTCCCTGTTTTTAAAGGGAATACGCTTCATCGTATCTATAATGTGTTTGTAGAAACCTGGGAAGAATCGAAAACCATGCTCTCCCGGAAGGGGTTTTTTATCCTTAAAATGGGGAAATGTTACATCAACGCTTCTCGCTTTCCCTCCGGGGTATTTTTCATGTCTTTCATAAACAACTACTTCAAATCCTCTTTCTATAAGTTCATGTGCGGCACTCATACCTGCAACACCGCCTCCTAAAATAATTACCTTTGCCATTTTTTGGTTTTTTAAATTGATTTAAAATTGGGCTATAATGTTTTACAAATAATCGAAAACTAAAAAGCAGAAAAATGGTAAGTACTGTCTCCTACAATATGATTTCTATCAGCTAAAATTAACAAGTTGATTATCGTTAGTATCAATAGAACTTTGACATAACGAGGAATTTTGAATAAAGAAATTGATGAATTCATGCGCTTTTGTTATTAGGGTTATATTAATATCTTCACACTATTATTCTAGGACTTCATAGGTTTTAATTAGATTTTTTTTATTTTTTAATTCCAGTTCGCCAATTTCCGTACAAACGAAAGACTCTTTCACCTTTTTGTATGAGTCCTCAGTAATAAAAATTTGGCCTTTTCCTGCTGCTCCTTGAAGTCTTGCTGCTATATTGACGGCGTCGCCTATGACTGTGTAGTCAAACCTTTTAAGCGTTTTACACCCAATATTGCCAGATATCATTTGACCCGAATTGACACCTATCGATACTTGTGGATTAAAGGAGCTATTTCCAAAATTCAAATGAATGTTTTTTACCGCATTTCTGATGGCTATTGTGGCATCCAAAGCTCTATCTAAATGATAATCGTCCTTAAATACGGCCATTATGGCATCTCCTATAAACTTATCAATAATACCGTTTTGGTTAATAATCTCTTTGACTATGATATCAAAATATTCATTGAGTAAGTGAACTACCGTATTGGCAGGTTCTGTCTCAGAGATAGCCGTAAAATCACAAATATCAATAAATGCCACAGTTGCTTCTATGGCGTCATTCTCTTGTAGAGACCTCTCAAATTCACGCGAATCCATATGTTTTAGTACAGTTTCATCCACATACATGCGCATTATGTCATTTTCTTTAATGGCCTGCATGGTCTTTTTAAGTTCCTTTACATGCAATATTGTTTTTTCTAACGTTAGGGTAAAGTCACTAAAATTAATAGGTTTACAAATAAAATCGAATGCTCCTCTATTCATGGCTGTACGTATGTTTTCCATGTCTCCGTAAGCTGATACCATGACGGTTTTGAGTAACAAGGATTGCTCATTGAGTTTGTTGAGCAATGTTAGTCCATCCATTTCTGGCATATTTATGTCACTTAAAACAACTTCAATATCTTTGTTTTCAATTACAATTTGCAATGCCTCTTTGCCGTTGTATGCAAAATAAAACTCATAAAGATTTTCTCTTATTTCTTTTCTAAACTTTTGTTTAATGAGAAATTCAAGATCTTTTTCGTCATCTACGACTAATATTTTAGTCATTTTTAATTGGATTTTAGGTTATATAGCGCAAATATAATCTGTTTTTCATAAAAACCTATCTTTTAACCAATTCTTTTACCTAAATTGCTGAATATTTTTATTTTATTCCGTTTTTACATCATATATCCGTAGTTAATTTGGCAGAGTTGTGTTATTTTTTATTCTTTTCCTTATTAAAGTTTTATCTTTTTCAATCTGTCCAAATCTCTCTTACTGTCTCGCTCTTTTATAGTTTCTCTTTTGTCAAATGCCTTTTTACCTTGAGCTAAAGCTATTTCCAGTTTTGCAAATCCTCTGTCATTAAAATAAAGTTTGTAGGGTACGATAGTGTATCCTTTTTCTGTGACTCTTCTTTCTAGTTTTTTGAGTTCCGGTTTTCTTAAAAGCAAACGTCTGTCCCTTCTTGCATCATGATTGTAAATGGTACCATGGTCATATTCTGCAATATACATACTTTTCACCACAAGATTGCCTCTATCAAAAAGACAATAAGCATCTGTGAGATTAGCCATTCCTTGTCGCAACGCTTTCACTTCTGTACCTGTCAATACCAAACCGGCTTCGTAGGTTTGAATAAAATGAAATTCAAACTGCGATTTCCTATTGACTATTTCTTTTGTTACTACTTTCAATCCCATGGCCTTTACTACTTTGTATCAAGCGCAAAGTTACAACTTTTAAGCATTTTTTGTTTAAATTTAATTTATTCGCGTTCAATTGTCTCAAAATTATTACTTTTGCACTGCTATAATTTTAATCAATACCTCATATTTACAAATGAAAATCAGTTTTAATTTTAAATTATTAGTTTTCTACTTAATAGGTGCTTTGACTCTATTGGAATCTTGTGTGCCTGACACTTCTGGCAAAACAACCGAAATAAACATAAATTTATCTGACGTTGAAATCCAAAACATCTACAATCTTCAAGACAAATTGGATGTTATTGCCCTATACAAATACCTTAGGAGTGACAATCCTTCTCATAGATATTTATCGGCTCTCGCATTGGGTTCCGTAAAAGACGAATCAAGTGTGGACTCTTTAATAGTGTTACTTAAAGACCCAATAATGGAAATCAGAACTGCCGCAGCATATTCTATTGGACAAATAGGTGACATAAAGTCGGCTACAAGACTCATTGCATCTTTCAAAAACAAGGATACTATAGATATCAATAATTTATTTAATTGTCAAATCTTAGAGGCGGTAGGAAAAACAGGTATTCTCAAAGACCTCAACAATATGGCCAATGTGAAAACTTACAGAAGCACAGATACTTTGTTGCTCTTAGGTCAAGCTAGAGCCATTTATCGAATGGCCTTAAGAAATATTGTTTCGGACGATGGCACTTCTAGAATGGTGGATTTGTTGTATCAAGAGAAAATACCCCATGAAATTAGACTTTTAGCGGCCCATTATTTGGCTCGAGCCAAAGATATTAGTTTAAATAACTCTAGTATTCGACTCACAGACCTATTCTCAAAAGAAAGAAATCCTGATATCCGAATGGCTCTTGCAACCTCTTTCGGGAAAAATAGAGACTCTTTGTTTTTACCAGTGCTCAAAACTGCTTTATCCACTGAAAAAGATTACCGAGTGCAAACCAATATCATTCGCGCTATCAGCCAATATCCATATTTTGAGATGAGAGACATCTTACTGCCTTATCTCAAAAATGAAAACATTCACATTTCTTCCACGGCTGCCCAAGGATTCCTAGCCAATGGTTTTATTGAAGATGTCCCTCTTTACATGCAATATGACAATGATTCAATTCCATGGCAAGTGCGTGCGCCTATGTGTGGAGCCGTACTAGCCCACACAGCACTTTACTTTACCAATAGCAAACAAGCCACTACCGCAAAAATTATTAATAATTTAAAAAAGGAAAACAATGTTTATGGCAAAGTTGCCTACATCCATGCCTTAGCAAAAGATCCTTTCAACTATGGCGTTTTGATGAATCTGTCTGCTGAAAATCAGGATAAATTGCTCAAGGCAGCCGCTCTCGAAGGGTTGGGTGACATATTAAAAAATCCTTTGTTTTACAAGGCTTTTGGCAACAACTTTGGCCGAGTAAAATCAGAAATATTTGGGGCGCTCGTGGGTGGCATTTCTAGCGAAGATGTAGCCCAAATTTCGATGGCTTCTAATATACTTAAAGATGAAAAACTTCAATGGAACTTTTGGGTCAAAGATTTCAACTTCATGGAAGAAGCTCTTAATAAATTGAAATTGCCTAAAGACATAGAAACTTACAATGATTTAGCAAGTTGTATAGCTTTTTTAAAAAATGAAAAATATACTCCAAAAAAACCTGAATTTAATAATCCTATCAATTGGGAATTGCTCAATACAAAAATTGGAGACTCAAGTATTGCCGCAATAAAAACAACTCAAGGCCTCATTAGAGTTCAATTGTTCAAAAAATCTGCTCCTGCCACAGTGGCCAATTTTGTTAAACTAATAGAAGATAAATTTTATAACGGAAAGGTTTTTCATAGGGTAGTACCCAATTTTGTTATCCAAACAGGATGTCCAAGAGGCGACGGATTTGGGTCGCTAGATAATACTATCAGGTCAGAACTCCCTATACAATATTTTGACAAAGCTGGCTACTTAGGTATGGCATCTGCAGGCAATCATACGGAAAGCACTCAGTGGTTTATTACTCATTCCCCTACACCTCATCTTGATGGCAATTATACTCTTTTTGGCAAAGTGATAGAAGGGATGGATGTGGTACACAAAATTTCTCAGGGAGACAAAATCAATGAAATCATTTTTGTCAAATAATAATTTGTAACTTTTTGTCCTATTACTTCGTATGATATGCGAACAGATTCACATGTTTTGTGTTAATAGAACTAACTATAACTTAATAATTTCAATAACTTGATGTATGGTTATGAAATTTTTTCGAACTTTGCACCCAAAATCGTAAAATAATAAAATGTTATTACATATTCATAAATCTAAAATACACAGAGTTAAGGTCACTGAAGCCAACCTCAATTATGTGGGTTCTATTACTATTGATGAAGCCTTGATGGAAGCGGCTCAGCTTTACGAAGGCGAAAAGGTACAGATAGTCAACAATAATAATGGTGAAAGAATAGAAACTTACGTCATTAAAGGCGCAAGAAACTCGGGAATGATTTGTCTCAATGGCGCAGCAGCTAGAAAAGCACATGTCGGAGACGTAGTCATTATCATCAGCTATGCGATGATGACGCCGGAGGAAGCGTTAAACTACAAGCCCGTGGCTGTCTTTCCCAATGAAAATAATATGCTGGATTAATTTTTTTTGATCGAAAATAAATCATGTTTTATATCACATGGTTTTTTTTCATTAACCCCATTAGAAATATCCACATGCTCCAACATCTATTTAAAGCAGCTAAAATCAGTGTATTTTTTGGCGTAGGTTTTGTGTTACTATACCTCGTTTATAAAAATCAAGATGCTGCTTATCAATCTGACTGCATCATCAAAGGCATCAGTCCAGAAAATTGTAGTCTCATATCTAAGCTCATAGAAGATGTAAGTAACGCCCATTTTTTTTGGGTTATAGTCCCTATGATAATCTTTATGATGACCAATGTACTAAGAGCCTTACGATGGAAAATGATGTTGCAAGCGATGGGTTATGAACCCAAGTTTTATAATCTCTTTGGAACTATTATGGTAAATTACCTGGCCAATCTTGGCGTACCACGTTCGGGTGAAGTGATTCGAGCTGGTCTTTTGTCCAAGTATGAAGACATCCCTATGGAAAAAGTATTAGGCACCATCTTTACAGACCGAATTTTTGATGTCATCATGTTAGCTATAGTAATGGGATTGGCTGTTTTATTGGGTGGTCAGGATTTTATTCAATATTTAGATACAAATATTTCACTGAGCGACAAGCTCAAAATCATCACTGAAAATCCAATAGTGTCATGGAGTTTGCTCATAATTACTGTCGTCGGGTTTCTATTTGTGTGGCAAAGAAGAGGACGATTAAAATCATCGAAGATAGGCGAAAAGATATATAAAATTTTCTCAGGATTTTCTGACGGTGTCAAAAGTGTCAAAGATGTTTCAAGTATTGGTTTATTTGCATTTTATACTATTGGTATCTGGGTTTTATATTTTTTTATGCTCTATTTGGCTTTCTTTTCTTTCGATCCTACAGCGCATTTAGGCCCACGTGAAGGATTGATAGTTTTTGTTTTTGGAAGCTTAGGAATACTCATCCCAACACCAGGTGGCATGGGAAGTTATCACTTTTTGGTAGGAGAAGCTTTAGGTATGTTTGGTATTAGTGGCACCGATGCTTTCACTTTTGCCAATATTGTGTTTTTTTCCATTCAGATTTTTGTCAATATCTTGTTTGGTAGTTTATCTATGTTGTTTTTGGCCATTAAAAACAAAGAAAAAATATGATTCGAGATAAAATTTATAAGTCATATTCAGACGCTCAATATCTAATCGAAAATTGGCGGAATAGTGGAAAAAAATTGGTCTTCACCAACGGTTGTTTTGATTTACTTCATGTAGGTCATGTTTTATACTTGGAAGATGCAAAAAGCTTGGGAGATAAACTTATTGTTGGGCTCAATAGTGACCATTCTGTAGGCCGTTTGAAAGGTCATACACGTCCGATAAAAGATATTTTTGACCGCTCTCATGTATTAGCTGCTTTGGAAAGTGTCGATATGGTCATTGTGTTTGAAGAAGATACACCCTTGGATTTAATAACTTATATCGTTCCAGACCTTCTGGTGAAAGGAGGAGATTACGAAATAGAAAATATTGTAGGGTATGACATTGTAATAGGTTCTGGAGGTGAAGTCAAAACTATTCCCATTATTGAGGGCTATTCTACGACTAATATTGAAGAAAAAATAAAAAAATTATAGCTTTAAAAAAATTATCACAATTGTGTCCATAATCAAAATGAATATATCATATGATTAAATTTAAGTTAAAACATCTCAGATATTAGACAAAAAAATAAACTTGACGTTTCAGTTTTAGTATCCTATAATTAATGTTTTATGAATAATTTAATTTCTAAATTCTTTATAGTTTTCAGTGCAGTCATTTTTCTGTCTTCTTGCCAGCCTACGAAGATATTTTACAATGAAAGATTAGCGCAAGATTATGCTTGGACAGATCGCGATTTAGAAAAATTACAATTTTATGTTTCTGAAGATATTGTTTTACAACGTGAGCTCCGCAGGGGTGAAGCCATTCTTCAAGGTGGCCAACTCAAACGTACACAAGGACGCCAAATTGAGCAAGTAATCATTAAAAGAGGAACACCTGGAACATATCTTTTTTCGACAACAGATGGAAACTATGCTATTACTTTTGATGGAAAAAACAATAAGAATTTTTTAATTTTCGGTCCGTCGCAAGTCCGTGGTAGATATGCCTTAAGAGCCAAAAAATGGGAAAGGAACTACGGAGTTGTCACATATGGAGGTCAAGAATATACCACTGCTGCCCGAAGTTCACAAGCTTTTTTACTGATAAGCAGCAAAGGTAACACAACTACCCGTGTCAGTAGAAAAACTGAAAGAGGTAGTCGTGTACAATAAATATTTTATCACCAATCCAATACTATAGCGAATATAAGAGGAGCCACAATTGTAGCATCACTTTCCACTATAAACTTAGGTGTGTCAATGTCTAATTTACCCCATGTTATTTTTTCATTCGGTACAGCACCAGAATATGAACCGTAACTTGTGGTACTATCGCTGATTTGACAAAAATAAGACCAAAATGGTACATCATGCATTTCCATGTCTTGATAAAGCATCGGCACCACGCAAATAGGGAAATCTCCAGCTATTCCACCACCGATTTGGAAGAAACCCACACCTTTTCCTACAGAGTTTTGAGTGTACCATTCAGACAGCCACATCATGTATTCGATTCCGCTTTTCATGGTCGATGCTTTCAGTTCTCCTTTGATGCAGTAGGATGCAAAAATATTGCCCATGGTACTATCTTCCCACCCTGGCACTATGATAGGAATATTTTTTTCAGCAGCAGCCAACATCCAACTGTCTTTAGGATCTATTTCGTAATATTGTTCCAATACACCACTGGAAAGCATCTGATACATAAACTCATGCGGAAAATACCTTTCTCCCTTATTTTCTGCACCACTCCATATATCCCAAAGATGTTTTTGAAGTCGTCTAAATGCTTCCTCTTCAGGGATGCAAGTATCAGTGACTCTATTATAATGGTTTTCGAGCAAGTCCCATTCGTCTTGAGGACTCAAATCTCTATAATTAGGCACTCTTTTATAATGAGAATGGGCCACCAAATTCATGATGTCTTCCTCTAAATTTGCTCCCGTACATGAAATGATATGTACTTTATCCTGTCTTATCATTTCTGCAAGAGACTTGCCCAATTCAGCGGTACTCATGGCTCCTGCAAGCGTCACCATCATTTTGCCGCCTTCCAATAGGTGTGTTTTGTAACCTTCCGCTGCATCAATAAGGGCAGCCGCATTAAAATGCTTGTAGTGATGTTTTAGAAAATTTGTAATATGCATTATTCTTGAATTTGTTCTTTTGATCTATAATATCCCAATATTTCTAACATTTGTTCCACAGACTGTTCATCTCTATAAAGATGTTCTATGGTATTTCCCTTTTCATCTCTGTCTATGATGATTTGTTTAGGAGAAGGTATGAGGCAGTGTTTTATACCTCCATACCCACTAATGGCATCCTGATAGGCTCCTGTATGAAAAAATCCCAAGTAAAGAGGTTCTTCTTTTTCTTGTTCATACACGGGTAGAAATATTTCTTGATTGAGGTCTTCTGAATTGTAATAATCTGAATGGTCACAACTGATACCACCGATACTTACTCGGCTATATTCGTTGTCCCATTTATTGACAGGCAGAAGAATAAACTTTTCAAAAATAGACCATGCGTCAGGAATAGTATTCATGAGGCTGTTGTCTATAAGATACCATAATTCTGAATCGTTTTGTTGTTTTTGTTCCAACACAGAAAAGATAATTGCTCCACTTTCGCCCACAGTATATTTTCCAAATTCAGTATAAATGTCGGGTTCGTCTATTCCTTCTTCTACACATACTTCTTTGATATTACTGACCAACTCATTGACCATGTATTTGAAATCATATTCAAAACCCAAATTGTTTCTTATTGGGAAACCCCCTCCAAGATTAATGGAGTCTAATGTAGGACATATCCTTTTGAGTTCTGCAAAGAGTTTAAGGGCTTTACGAAACTCTCCCCAGTAATAAAGATTGTCTTTGATACCAGAATCTACAAAAAAATGAAGCATTTTGAGTCTTACTCGCTTCTTTTTAGCTATTTTAGTTTTATAAAAATCAATTATTTCTGCACTTCTTATACCTAGTCTTGATGTATAATAGGCAGATTGTGGTTCTTCATTTATGGCCATACGAATCCCCACCGTGAGATCTTTTTTGGTTTTGGCATAGATACGCTCAAGCTCGGTCTTACTATCTAATACCGGAATCACATTTTCATAGCCATCTTCAATTAACTCTACAATTTTATTGAGATAATCTTCGGTTTTGTAACCATTTTGAATAAGAATTGTGCGTTTATCTATTTTGCCTTTTTGTTCCAATATTCTAACAATATCAATATCAAACGACGAAGATGTTTCTAAATGAACATTATAGTCAAGTGCTTTTTCTATTACATGTGAAAAGTGGCAGCACTTTGTACAGTAACAATAATGATATTCGCCTTTGTAATTGTTCGCTTTTATGGCCTTGTTAAAAAGATTTTTGGCTTTTTTAATTTGGTCACCTATACGTGGAAGATAGGTCAGTCTAAAAGGCGTACCATACTTTTCTATAAGATACTTTAATGATATTCCATAAAATGTCAAATTGCCCTGGTGAAGGTCAAATCCCTCTTGTGGAAAGTCATATGTCTGGTTTATGAGCTGGAAATAGGTGTTCTTCATCTATAAATGTACATAAAATTGTTTTTGTGAATAAAATATTGCGAAATTATTAATAAAAAGTGCACAAAGAAATGAAATTTTTATCTTTTCAACGCCGTTTTTTGAAAAATTAGCATAATATTAAAATAAAATGAGACAGTTAGACCCAAACTATTTAATAATTTCTTTTATCTAATCCCCAAAGCAGCTTTTCATTTATCGTTTTCATAAAACTATGACCCTTCAATTTTACAAAATTTGCTTTAAAAGGCGCCTTTTTAACTTCGATTTTGTGCTCTGATGTGATGGTCTCATATCTTGAATCTAAAGTGCTCATAAAGTTTTTTGTTCGGCCTTCCACTTTTATAGATATGAGTGTCTTGTCTGAAATGACTACGGGTCTTACAGTAAGATTATGGGGTGCAACTGGGGTGATAACAAAATTTTGTGCCTCAGGAAATATTATTGGCCCACCACAACTTAAAGAATATCCTGTAGAGCCCGTGGGAGTACTGATTATGATACCATCCGCCCAATAAGAATTCAATAAAATATCATCTATATAAGTATGAATTGTAATCATTGAAGACGTATCTCTTTTGTTGATCGTAAAGTCGTTGACGGCATAAGGGAATGTCTTAAATAATGGCAAATTGCTCGATACGGCTAACATGCTTCGAGAGTCAATAGAATATTTTTTATCGTGGATAGCCTGGATAGCTCTGGCTATATATTTTTTTTCTATGTTAGCCAAAAATCCCAATCGACCCAAGTTTATTCCCATGATGGGTGTCTCCAAGTCGCCAATAAATGTGATGGCCCTTAATATGGTACCATCGCCACCTAACGTTATAAGAACATCGGGCCTATCAAATTCTAAATCATCCCTACTATTAAAGGTGGGAACATCTTCATATTTTTTATTAACCTGAACCAAAGAGTTATGAAGCTCCACAAAAATTTTACATGAAATGAATGCAGCATCACATGCCTCCAACAATTGGTCATAAAATACAGTGTCTCCTTCTTTTATTGGGATTTGACCAAATATAAATACTATCATTGGCTATATACATTTAAGGGTGAATATATGTGAACATGTAGCGAGCCATCTGAAGATTAAGTGTTTTCAGTTCTTTCACGCTAATATTAAAAAGGGGCGCTACACCATTGCCTGATGCTCTTAATACCTTGACATATCCTATCACCATGGTCCAGCCGTGAATAGTACACAGCATAGCATCCAAAGGTGTCTTTATGCTTCCATCTATTTTACCTCGTTCTATTTCTTTGGCTGTGAGTTTGTAGGGGAGATTGTGCATGTCTTGCAATTTTACAAAATACATGCTATCTCTTATGGCATCCGTGAGCTTCAAGTTATTTTCGCCATCTGCCGAAGAGCGCACTAATGCGAAATATTCCAAAAGTAATTCTGAATACAAAAAGTTGTTTTCACAAAAATCCATAAATGTTTCTAATATCGTAAGAACACTATCTAATCCAGGACTGGTCTTTTGAGCGTCCATGACATAATAAAATTTATCTATCAACAATTGCAGAGCTTTATACGTCAATGCAAGATACAAGTTTTCTTTAGACTGAAAATATGAATATAATGTGACTTTCGTTATGCCTGCCTTTTGAGCAATGTCTTCCATTTTTGCATTTTTGAACCCCACTTCTGAAAACACATGTTCAGCGGCTTCTATAATATTGGTTTCCTTAATTTGGCGTTTTTTATCGTTCATTTATGGATTGTGATACTTAACATTTCCACAAAGGTACTTGATTTTTTTATACTTTTAGTAAAATTTTTTATACTAACTTCCATACAAAGACTCACTTATGCTTTTGATAAAAAAACAAAAAATTTGACTCAGCTCCATTTATTTGAAACCTCAAAATAAATTTTATCATTTCCAATCAAAAAAAAGAGACCCACTTTCGTGAGTCTCCCCTTTATTATATTATAATGACTTTTTAGCTTTTAGTGCTGAACTATAACTTTTTTGTTCAATACACCATTGTCTGTATGAATCATGGCAGTGTAAGTACCAGAAGGTACACCACCTAAATCAAATTTTAATCTTGAATCTTGCACATTGCTATAACTTCTAGATGTTGCTAATCTACCATCCATAGTCACAAGGTCTATTCTTACTTGAGCGGATGGCTTATCTAAAGTCACATCTACATAGAACTCTCTTGAAGCAGGGTTAGGGAAAAGTTTTGCTTCGCCTACGATAGCAATATCATAGGTAGAAGAAGTTACATCTAATACTAATGGCAAATACGAATTCACTCTAGATAATCCCGCACCGATACTAAATAAATCACCTAAGTTTTGACCAATGATATCTTGTGTTCCTTGTGAAGGCAATGCTCTATTACTTGTTGAAGTAACATACCTGTCTAAACCCAATGAATCAAAAGCCAAATTAGCAGCTAAGAAATATAAACTTCTCAAATAATTTGTACTTACACCACTATTGCCACCTAAGAATTGAACTCTTGGTGTAGAAGCCTCAAAAGGCAAAGCAGTCGCAGTGATAGCATAATGTGTTTTACCTTTTAACCTTACCACTTCTTCCTTGCCTTCTTCTGGCAATTCACCATCTAAAGTTGGTTTGTACAATGGCACGTTTATGTCACGGAAATTTGAATGAAGGTCAGAACTTGTAATAGTACTACCTACAGCTACGTGTGTTCTATTTGCTGGATTAGCTAAACCTTCTCTTGATTGTAACTCAAACAAATCCAAACGTACTTGTACTGCGTCATTAACCTCAGCTGCAGCATTAGCTATTCCAAATCTCGCACTTTCAACATTCATTGCTTTTTCTACGTAATATACACATGTAATTGAATAATCATTACTAACTGGTACTTGCCAGTTGTGAGGAAATCCATTTAAGTAGTTAGAACCAAA
>CAZBCV010000058.1:0-15949 GCA_964490495.1 uncultured Aureispira sp.
TAGCGAAAGTTATAGGGCTTTCTCCTTTTTGGGCAATTATAAAAATGATTTTTAATCTTTATATTTATTATTATTAATACTGCGTATTTTATTTTTTATTAACTTTTTTGTTGCTACTTTTGTGACAAATATAAGTTATGCTCCGTACAAAAGTTAAAATTAATAAGGTAGGAAATCTTACAGATGCTAGATATTTTGCAGCAATGGGTGTCGATTATTTAGGTTTTTGTTGTAATGTCAACACAGAAATGTATTGTTCTACTGCGAAAATTAAACAAATAATTGAATGGGTGGAAGGACCTCAGTTTGTTCTTGAATTTGATGGTTGGCAAACCGAGGAAGATATTTTATCTTTGGCATCTATGAACATGGCAAACGCTTTGCATTTTGGTGCTTTTTCTTCATATACTTCTTCTTTCCCACTTCCTGTATTCAAGGATTTTATTCTTGAAAATGTTAATGAAGTGACACTTTCGAATGTTGACATTCCAGTATTGCGGACAGAAAGACAGTTTAAATATTTAACAAGTACGGAAAAGTCAGCTATTACTTCTTTAGTTAATCAAAGAGAGGTCTTTCTAGATATTGATTTTGATTCGGATGATTTAGAAGAAATGTTTTCTAATTGGGATGTTTATGGTCTTATACTGCGTGGTGGTGCAGAAGAAAAGGTGGGTCTTAAGTCTTTTGATAAATTAGATGATATTTTTGAGATATTAAGTAATTGATTTGACTCATTTACAATTAAATATTAATTTTATTATTATCGAAAATAAGATAGTAATTAGTTGAAGCAAAACTATCCAATTTTTGTTCCATTGGGTACAGTATGTGTTGGTGTCAAGATTGTTACAAAATTATTATCTTCAACAGCTCCCAAAACTAAACATTCAGACATTATATTTGCAATTTGTTTGGGTGGAAAATTTACGACAGCAATTATTTGTTTTCCTTTTAAGTTCTCTAGGTCATATCTTTGTGTAATTTGAGCGGATGATTTTTTTATACCTAAATGCCCAAAATCTATTGTCAATATATAAGACGGCTTTTGTGCTTTTTCAAAATCATATGCTTCAAGAATAGTACCTACTCTCAAATCTACTTTAGAAAATTCTTCCCAGCTTATCTTTTCCATATACTATTTAAAAAATATTTTACCATTCCACCAATTTTTTTCAATTATTGCATTGTTTTTTTCATAAAATTTCAATGCAGGTTCGTTCCAATCTAATACTTGCCATTTGGTTAATCTTACTTTTTTTGATTGAGCAATTTCTAAGAATTTATTAAAAATGAGCTGTCCTAATCCTTTTGTTCTATATTCCTCAATGACAAAGAAATCTTCGAGATACAACATCGCCCCTTTCCATGTTGAAAAAGTGAGGCAATAAAGTGCCATACCAATAGTTTGATCTCCATCTTTAGCAATTAATGCTTCGAATAATCCTTTTTCATATGCATCATAATATTCTTCAATTGTGGCTACCATAGATTCTGGTTCCTTTTCATATACCGCTAATTCAAATACCAATTTATAAATATCAGGTATATCTTCAATAGATGCTTTTGCGATGGACAGGTTCATGTGACAAAAATTTGATATTAATTTACAAACAATTATTGTTCCATAAGCCATTCTTAGTTCGAAAAAACCGTGATTTATTGACAAATAATATGAAATACCACATTTTTTTAATGATTTTTTTATTTTTATTAGCCAAAACTAAATAATTAATAATAAAACATTGTAATTTTGGGGTTATCAATTAACATATTTGATCATGAGGTTTAATTTTATATTTCTATTAATTTTATTAAATTTTCTTGGAGGTGCCCAAGATATAGTTTCGGTTGAGAAATTAGGCGAAAAAACTAGGTTGGAAATACAGAGAGAATACAATCAAGTACCTCTATCATATGGTACTAGTTATTTCAAAGTTAGATATACATCGGTAGATGCTAAAGGAGCAAAGGATACTTTGTCTGGGTTACTCGCTATACCGGACAAAAAAGCAACTCAATATCCGATTTTAGTTTATCAGCATGGAACATCTTCGTGCAAGACATGTGTACCCTCAAGAATTGGTACAACTGGCGGATCTGAGGGCGAGTTGGCATGGATTTTTGCGGGTTTGGGTTATGTAACAGTTTTACCTGATTATGTAGGAATGGGTGATGGAAGAGGATTTCAGACCTATGTTCATGAAAGCACATTAGCAAGTGCAACCCATGATATGGTATCTGCTGTGAAACAATGGATAGATACTCAAGATGACTTTGAGATCAATGATCAGATATTTATTACAGGATATTCTCAAGGGGGTTATGCTTCTATGGCCTATCAAAAGTACCTGGAAGAAAATGTAGGTAGCAATTCTGTTACCGCTTCAGCTCATTTGAGCGGTCCATATAGCCTTTCTGGAGTGATGAGAGACCTTATTTTGAGCGATAATCCGTATTTATATGTGGCTTATTTACCCAATACTGTAGTGGGACTGAATGAGTATTATGAATTTTATGAAAATCTATCTGATTTTTTTAAACCTGAATATATTGAAGATATCAATAAATATATATCTGGAGAATGGGATATTGTACAATTAAATATAACTTTGTATTTTAAACTTTTGGCAACAGGTGGTAGTATTACAAAGCGAATGATAAGAGATGATGTGTTGGCTGAAATCATTGCAAATTTCGATCATCCCATCAACAAAATATTACGTGAAAATGACTTGCATAATTGGAAGCCCGAGACACCTACGGCTATATTTTACTGTAGAGCGGATGATCAAGTGCCTTTTATGAATAGTATAGTGGCGAGAGACACCATGACAGCTTTGGGTGTTGAGAATTTGCTTGTAAGAGATGTTTTGCCAAGTGCAAATCATGGACAATGTGTGGATCCGGCACTGACTGCTGCTATTCAATTTTTTAGACAATACCAAAACATAAGTTCTAATACATTAGATTTAGTACATTCTCAATCTAGAGTATTTCCTAATCCATCACATCAGGTTCTCAACATAGAATCTGACAAAGATTTGCTCAGTGAATTAGTTTTTACTGATGTTTGCGGTAAAATGGTGTGGTCCACAAACGCGTTGAATGTATATAATTATAGTATTGATGTTTCGGGTCTTACTCCAGGAATATATTTCTTAAAGATTTCTTACGATAATCAAACTTCCTCAACACAAAAAATAATTATTCAATGATGAGATTAAAGATGTGTTTTATATTTCCAGCATTATTTTTATTTTTTGTTACAAAAATTAATGCTGGAGAAGGAATGTGGCTGCCTCACTTGCTCAAAGCCCTGAATGAATCTGAAATGCAAGCCATGGGTATGAAATTGACAGCCGAAGACATTTATAGCGTTAACAAAGGTTCCTTGAAAGATGCTATTGTGCATTTCGGGGGATTTTGTACCTCAGAAATTATCTCTTCTAACGGCTTATTATTGACAAACCATCACTGTGGGTATAGGCAGCTTCAATCTCATTCCTCAGTTGAGAACAATATTTTAAAAAATGGTTTTTGGGCAAAAAACTACATGGATGAACTCCCCAACCCAGGCTTGACGGCTATATTTATTGACTATATTGAAGATGTAACTGCACCCATTTTGAGTGGTGTGACATCAGAGATGAATCCCAAAGAGAGACAATCTTTGATTGATAAAAATCTTGAAGCACATAAAAAAACTTACAAACTAGAGATATACCAAGAAGTCGTCATCAGACCTTTTTATTCTGGTAACCAATACTTCGCTTTCGTTACCACTACCTACAATGATGTGAGATTAGTAGGTGCTCCACCTGAATCTATTGGCAAATTTGGCGCAGACACTGACAATTGGGTATGGCCAAGGCATACAGGTGATTTTGCACTATTCAGAATATATGCCGACAAAAATAATAAGCCAGCGGATTATTCTAAGGACAATGTTCCTTATAAACCTAAGCACTTTCTACCAATATCTATAGGCGGTGTAGAACAGGGTGATTTCACTATGGTTTTTGGTTTTCCGGGTCGAACGAACCAATACCTTCCATCTTCGGCTATCCAACAAATTGATGAGGTCATCAATCCTGCTCGAATTTCTGTAAGAGAAACCTCTCTGAATATTATGGATAAATATATGAGAAAAGATGAAGCTACACGAATAAAATATGCCGCAAAATATGCATCTATTGCCAATGCTTGGAAAAAATGGATTGGAGAATCATTAGGTTTGAAAAAGTCTCAAGCTGTACAGAAAAAATTGGATTACGAAGCTGAGTTTACAAAAAGACTGCCCATAAACAGTCCGCACAGTAATTTACTCAAGCAAATGGACGAAAAATACTTAGCTTTGGAACCTTATGAATTGGCCAATGAATATTTTAATGAAATTTTTCTGAGAAATGTAGATTTGACTTCTTTCATGAATAGGTTAAGAGGCCTCAAAAATACTTATGAAAATAATGGGGAAGAAGCGTATAAGAAGAGTTTAGTCAAATTTAGGGATTTTACTGAAAGTTTTTTCAAAGATTTTGACAGTAAGGTGGATGAAGAAAAACTAATAGCGCTCACCCAATTACTTAAGGAGAAACAAAACAAAGAATTTTTACCTTCTTTTCTGAAAAATGAAAATGATTTGGAAAGTTTCATTGGTAGTTTGTATCAAAATACATTATTTGACACAAAAGCAAAATCAATGGCTGTCTTTGATAAAAGCCCGGGTGAAGCCATATCCAACATAAAGTCTGACCCATTTTTCGTTTTATGTGAGGAGTGGATGAATTTTCATGTTGATAATGTTGTAGGCACTTTGGGAGATCAAAAGAGAGAATTGGATGTATTGCAGGTTCAATACATGCAAGCCCAAATAGAGGTTTTTAAAGAAAAAAGATTTTATCCAGATGCCAATAGTACAATGCGCGTCACTTATGGTCAGGTGAAGGGCTACAATCCTCGTGATGCTGTTCAATATGAGCATGTTACCTACTTAGACGGAGTCTTAGAAAAATATGTTCCAGGTGATTATGAGTTTGATTTAGACGCTCGAATGCTTGAATTGTATGAGAAAAAAGATTATGGTGATTATGCGGATAAAAATGGTAAATTACCTGTTTGTTTTATTGGTTCTAACCATACTACGGGAGGAAATTCTGGAAGTCCAGCTATTGATGCACATGGCAACTTGATAGGTCTCAACTTCGATAGAGTGTGGGAAGGCACAATGAGCGACCTCAATTATGATGCGGATATTTGCAGAAACATCATGGTAGATGCTCGATACATATTGTGGGTAATTGACAAATATGCCAATGCAAGCCATTTAATAGAAGAAATGAAAATAGTCAACCCTAAAATGTAAATTATATCAAATTAAAAATATACCTTTGCGGCTTTATAGATATTTTTACGTCTTAAACGTATGTTATTTTTATTTAAGTAGATGAAGATTATTAAATCCTATTCATTCATAATCATTTTAGTGTTGATATTGCTCAATTTGATTTATGCGTTTGCTATAAACAGAAGTGAAACTCAATTGATCACTACCGAATTATCCCACAAAACTTCAAAAGCCATGAAGGTAGATACATTGTCCCAACAATTGCATAATTAGTCATTCAGTGATTTTAATTGTAAAAACAGCAATTGAACTTAAAAGAATCCTTGGAAAATTCAAAGATTTGAACAAGTCTATTGGATTTGTTCCTACTATGGGCAGTCTTCATGAAGGTCATCTGAAGTTGGTGAGAAAGTCCAAAAGAGAGAATGACATATCTGTAGTATCTATTTTTGTAAATCCTACACAATTTAATGATAAGAAGGATTTAGAAAAATATCCACGCAATTTGGAGAAAGATGTGGAATTGCTATTCCCCACCAAAGTGGACATTGTTTATGCACCAGAAGTGGCGGATGTCTATCCTAACGATATGATTAATGCGGACAAGATGGATTTGGGAGGTTTAGATGAATTGCTGGAAGGTGAGTTTCGACCGGGGCATTTTCAAGGGGTGGCACAAGTGGTCAAAAGACTATTAGAAATAGTAACTCCAGACAGATTGTATATGGGGCAAAAAGATTTTCAGCAGTTTACTATAATTCAGTACATGATAAGGCAATGGAAAATGGACACACAACTAATCATCTGTCCTATCATTAGAGAAAGCCATGGCTTAGCTATGAGTTCCAGAAATGTAAGATTAAGCCCTGATGGAAGACAATATGCTGGTATAATTTATAAAACTTTAAGAGCTGTAAAAAGACAAAAACGTACTAAAACTCCGCAAGAAATCGTACACTTCGCTCTAAAAAAACTAAATATTTCTCCCATGGAAGCTGAGTACTTTGCTATTGTGGATGCTCATAATCTACAACCCATAGATCATTGGGAAGATTCAAACAGGACAGTAGCTTGTGTGGCTGTGTGGTTAGAAGGAGTAAGGTTAATAGATAATATTTATTTGAATTAGATCCGTCTTTGAAGACTAAATTACTTATTCTTGTTTAACCTAAAAATCTAAAATGACATTCCTATTACGGCTTTAAACTGCTTCAAAATCAAACACTTTGTTCACTTTAGACTTATCACCATAGGGGTGACTATGCTGAGAAGTCTAAAGTGTTGATTTTCTTGCATTTTAAAGCCTCACTACGGAACTCATTTTAGATTTAATTATTTTAGACCATTGAATATTATTTGATTTTGTGAGGTGTTTGGGTGTGTATAAAGTTAGATGGGGTAAAGCTGGAAGACGAAATTAAAATTATATTTAGAATTATAGCAATCAATTTTGAAAGTTTCATTGGATACTAAAAAGGAATTAAGCCTTTTTTAACACTACAACTTTTCCTATGTTTTTCTGATTTTTTCTTTATATTATAAAATATTTTCATATATTTGCCCTTTAATTTCATAATGTACTTTTTTTATGGATCAAGACCACATTACAGACAGTGAACCTACAGTGACTCTCAAAGGTATGTACAAGGAGTATTTTTTGGATTATGCTTCTTATGTTATACTTGAACGTGCTGTGCCACACATCAATGATGGGCTCAAACCTGTGCAACGACGTATCTTACACGCAATGAAAGAAATGGACGATGGTAGATTTCATAAAGTGGCCAATATCATTGGTCAAACTATGCAATACCATCCTCATGGAGATGCAGCTATTGGCGATGCATTGGTCAATTTGGGGCAGAAAGACTTACTTATTGATTGCCAGGGAAACTGGGGAGATGTTCGTACAGGTGATTCAGCAGCAGCAGCAAGATATATCGAAGCTCGCCTAACTAAGTTCGCATTAGATGTGGTATTTAATCCACAGATTACTGAGTGGCAACTTTCTTATGATGGACGAAAAAAAGAGCCTGTCACCTTACCCGTCAAGTTTCCTTTAGTTCTTTCGCAAGGCGTAGAAGGTATTGCTGTAGGATTGTCCACTAAAATATTACCCCATAATTTCATAGAAATATTAAAAGCGTCCGTACAGATTCTGAAAGACAAAAAGGTCCAAATCTATCCTGATTTTGATACAGGCGGTATGATAGATGTGGCTGAATATAATGATGGACATAGAGGAGGGCGTGTAAAAATAAGGGCTAAAATTGAACAAGCAGATAAAACTATATTGAATATTACGGAATTGCCATTTGGGGTGACTACCAATAGCATGATAGAATCCATCCTTAAAGCCAATGAAAAAGGACAAATCAAGATAAAAAAAGTAACGGATAATACAGCCAAAGATGTAGAAATCCAACTCGAATTGATACCTGGCGTATCCCCAGATGTTACAATTGATGCTTTGTATGCGTTTACCAATTGTGAAGTGTCATATTCGCCTAATGCTTGTGTGATAGTGGACAATAAGCCTTTGTTTTTGTCGGTCACAGAGATATTGAAAATTTCAACTTTTCAAACAAAAGATCTCCTGCGCCAAGAATTGGAAATCAAAAAGGGAGAGCTTGAAGAAAAATGGCATAATGCAAGTCTTGAAAAAATATTTATTGAAAACAGAATCTATCGGGATATAGAAGAAGCTGAAAGCTTTGAACAAGCCATTGATATCATAGATGAAAGCCTCAAAAAGTTTGTCGGTACTCCTTCCGATCCAGTCAAAGAAGGTGATGGAAGAGTCATGTTGATGCGAGATATGAATCATGATGACATTATCCGACTGACTGAAATAAAAATTAAACGTATTTCGAAATACAATAAATTCAAGGCCGATGAAATGATGGCGCAGCTCTTGGAAGAATTGGAACAAGTAAAATATGATTTAATTCACTTGACAGAATTTACTATTGCTCACTTTGAGCGGCTTTTGGAAAAATATGGAAAAGGAAAAGAGAGAAAAACCATCATCACATCTTTTGAAAATATAGAAATTAAAGAAGTAGTGGCCAATAATGCCAAACTTTATGTCAATCGTGAAGAAGGTTTTATTGGTATGGGTATGAAAAAAGACGAATTTGTATGCGATTGTGCAGACATTTCTGATATTATCGCTTTCACAAGAGATGGCAAATTCAAGGTGGTTCGTATTGCCGACAAGGTATTTGTAGGCAAAGATATTATTCATACTGCAGTTTGGCTCAAGTCTGATGATCGTACCACTTACAATTTGGTGTACTTAGACGGAAAGTCAGGAAGGTCATTTGCCAAAAGATTTAATGTAACAGCTATCACACGGGATAAAGAATACGACTTGACACAAGGCGAAAAAGGGTCTAAAATCCTATATTTTACGGCCAATCCCAATGGTGAATCTGAGCTTCTTAATATCATGCTCACACAAAGTAGTACGGCCAAAAAGAAAGTTTTTGAATTTGATTTTGCATCCATAGCTATAAAGGGCCGAACATCTCAAGGGAATATCGTGACTAAATTTCCAGTAAGAAAAATAACCCAACTTTCAGTAGGAAAATCGACCTTAGGAGCTATGCATATTTTTTTAGATGAGATTACAGGAAGACTCAATCAAGATAAAAGAGGTAAGTATTTAGGGGGTTTTGACACAGGTACAAAGATAATTTCTATTTACAAAGAGGGTACGTATGAAATCAATCTTTTGGACTTGAATAAAAAATATGATGTCAATAATCTTATGGACATTGGTCAATACCATGAAGAGTCTGTAATATCTGTGGTGTATCTTGAAGGAGAAAAAGGTTGGACGATGGTGAAAAGATTCAAAATCGAAACTTCAACATTAGACCAGAAGTTCAATTTCTTACCAGAGACATCAGGCACTAAGTTATATTTGGCTACTTTGGTGAAACAACCTGAGATTGAGTATTCTTATACAGCGGGTAAAACTAAAGAAAAAGGTCAAGTGATTTTATCTGAATTTATTGATGTAAAAGGATGGAAGGCTATGGGTAATAAGTTAATTGACAATAAATTGACAAAAGTTGAACTTCTGAATAAAGAGGAAATAGAAATTTTAGAAAATTTATCACAAGTTGAGCCAGAAGAAGGTAATAAAGTAGATAATGACTTAAAATCAGAGATAAAACTCCCTTCTGAAATGATGCCTAAAAAGGATATCCATCAGGAGGACAAAACAAATGGGTATAAACCTGGGGACACTATAGAGTTTGACTTTGATTAAGGGGGATTGTTTATTAATTAATAGAGATGTAAGAGTTTTTTGGGTAATCCTAAAATAAATAATGCGAAATACAAAAAATATAGGTTTTTTTAGCATAGGACTGGCGCTCTTGATTCTATTGGGAAGTCATTTACAGACATTGTTTATTGGACAACAAAAATGGGATGTTGAGTCTTTGATTTTTAATAAACTCACTCAAGATTCATTGCACATTAATAATAAATTGAAGAGTTTTGATACCCATTCCCCAATCATTGAAGATTCACCTTTTGCTATTGAAATATTTTTTGAAGATTCTATAAAATATTGGAATGAAATCGCAGGACAATCCATTGCCAAAAACTACAGAAGAGTCTCTCTATGGAAAAATGATGGTTTCACCATCCAGTTTGGAATAGATCCACAATCCTTCAATGCATCTAAATGGGCGCAAGAAAATTATATATTTGTTTTACCTGCAAATAGTGAAAACACAACTCAAGTATTCAGAGGAATACCTTTGGAGGTAGTGCAAAAGCCTTCCAAAACTCAATCTTACATGAGAACATTTTCGTGGATGCTTCTCTTAGTTGGTTTTTTGGGATTGGCCTTGCGTAAAACTGCAGATTTAAACCATCGGCAGAGAAAAAAATCATTTTTTTTAGTGTTGGTTTTTTCTTTGCTTTTTAAGGCACTTCATTATTGGCCATTTTGGATGTCTTTGTTTGAGGGTTTCGCTGGTGCAAAGGTAATTAATACAACTTCTGTTTTTACGCCCAATTGGATTCATTTGACCATAAATATTTGGATATTTGCTTTATTGGTTTTTCGCGGTCACATATTTTTAGAGGGCATCGAGTGGATTAAAAAGTGGAAAAGTATATCTGCTATACTTTATGGTTGGTTTGTAGTGACGGCCTTTACCTATTTCACACATTTATGTAAAGGATTTGTTTTGCATCCTTCAGTGCATTTAGATGTGGATGCCCTCATGGAGTTTAATCACATAAGTTTTGTTTTGATTTTGAACCTAATATTTTACATCATCGTCTTGTTTCAAGGGGCTATAGTAGGTAACAAAATATTAAAAACCAATGACATAAAAGGGAGTTCTTTTTTGGGTTACAGTGCGTTGGGTGTAGTATTGGGTCTCATTATATATCAGTTCACCCACTTTTTGAATGTACCATGGCTCATGTTTTTAGTTTTTGTGGTAGCCTTTATATTGATGATAGATGCCTATGTGGAAAGTAAAGAGAAAAAAATAACATATTTGATTTGGTGGTTGTTTGTATTCAGTAGTTTTATAGCAACTGTTTTGTTTTATTTTGGTCTTCAGAAAGATATTGAGGAAAGAAAACACTTTGTAGAAAATTATTACTCCCAACCTGTTGACAGTCTGGTTAAAGGGATGATTGAAATTCAAGACAGTTTAGTGTCTTCCAAGTTTTTTAATTCGGTATCTCAATCAGATAAAACACCTATTTTAGATTATGAGGATATTAAAGATTATGTTTACAATATATTGCCTACTCGATACAAAGATTGGCCTCTAATATTGGAAATGTATGACAAGAATTCTGGCAAGTCCTTATTTAGTCATCATTTTTCTGATTATTACAAAACGCAATCTATTTATGAAAATGGTATAAATTCTGGTAAAGGAGTAGTATTTAATCCGTTTGAAAATAAGTATTTGAGACGATTTGAAATAGCATTGAGTAGTGCTCCAAACAATTCATGGTTTTTGTACCTTATCCTGAATAATGAAAAGAGTATTAAGCGAGAATTTAGCCAAAAAAAATATGACTTTGCCATCATTCAAGACCAAAAAATATCTTACAAACAAGAAATTAATTACCCTATTTCAAATGATAAATTATTAAGATTAGCTGAGACTACACAAATTCAATCGGGCTATTCTATGGTGGTGGGTCAGGCTCAAGGCCAATATAAGATAGTATCATGGAAAAAAATATCTGGCCTTATAAAGCCTATTTCACTGTTTTCATTTATTTTTACAGTGGCGGGGCTTATTTTATTGATTTTATCAATATTAAACACAAGATACAACTTCTTACCTGAGACTTTAGCACTCAAGATTGGCTCGCGCACATCATTAAAAGCCAAGATCCAATTGGCCATTATTGGTCTTATTCTTTTTACATTTTTTGTTATTGGTGTGATTACTGTTTTTTACTTTAAAAACATGTTAGAAGTTCAACAAAATGCTCAACAAAGACAAATTAATACAAGTATATATAACAATGTGATGTCATTGACCAACAACTTAGGTGATGACGAATATGCTCTTTCTTTTTTAAACAACAAACTCAAAGACATCGCTTTTATCCATGATAGAGATATCACATTATATGATGCGGAGGGTAAAATCATGAGCTCTACTGCCGATAATTCCAACTATATAAGAGTGCCTTTCGAGAAATGGTCTTTCAATTTAAATAATCAAAATACAAATTACAATGAAAAAGTGACTCAAATAGTCCACCTACCTATAACATTACAAAATCAGAGGCCTATGGCATATATTGCTATAGATCATAAAAGTAGCAAGTCTAATGTCAATAAATTGGCAGACTTTTTAAGTACAATTTTGAACGCATATATTTTCTTATTTTTAGTAGCGGGTGCCTTGGCCATTACTATCGCTAATAGTATCACTCAACCATTGAGCCAACTGGCAGAAAAGCTTAAAAAATTCAAATTGGGTAAAACAAATGAGCACTTAGAATGGACCTCTAATGATGAAATTGGGGAATTGATCAAGGACTACAACAACCTCACGCATGAGTTGGACAAAAGTGTGAATTTATTGGCCAAAACTGAGAGAGATTCTGCATGGAGAGAAATGGCCAAACAAGTGGCCCATGAAATCAAAAACCCATTGACCCCTATGAAGCTAAGTATCCAATATTTGGAACGCGCGCATAAAGAAAATCCTGAAAAGGCCAGTGGATTAATACCACGAATATCGGCCACATTAGTGGAGCAGATAGATAATTTGAGCCAAATAGCAGGGGAGTTTTCCAATTTTGCGACCATGCCTCAAGCCACAAATGAAAAAGTGAGTTTAAATGAAGTGGTAGAAACTATCCATGATTTATTTAGAAAAAGAGAGGACATGGATATAAAAATGAACGAACCCATCGATGATCTTTACGTCTTTGCAGATAAAAATCACCTGGTTAGAATACTCAATAATTTATTAAAAAATGCAATTCAAGCCATTCCCGACGATAAACGTGGTATCATAGAAATAGAACTCACACGAAAAGAATATGAAGCCGTCATTAGAATTTCTGACAATGGTGTCGGCATACCACCGGACAAAAAGGATAAAGTTTTTACACCTAATTTTACCACAAAGAGTTCAGGTACTGGTCTTGGTTTGGCCATATCTTCCAATATGATTGAATCATTTAATGGACGCATTTACTTTGAGTCAGAGGAAGGAAAAGGCACTGATTTTTATGTGGCTATACCATTAATGAAATTGATGGATTATAATGGTAATTCTGAGCGAGTCTCTTTAGATTAGTATGTTTAGGTCTAAAAATATTTTCTTTTAAAATATAACAATTTCTTAAAAAACAGTTGACATTTACGTAAAAAAAGAGAAAAATAAAGTGAACCAATCTTTTTGATTTTTGTCTTTATTGAATTATTATAAATTTTTGTATTAAATTATTTTATGAATTTTAAAATTGCCAAATCCATACAAGACATAGCGTCTAAATTTAATTTGAAAATAAAAGGTGATACAGGGCAATTGGCTTTGGGAATAAATGAAATTCATAAAGTCCGGAAGGGAGATATTACTTTTGTAGATGTAGAAAAATACTACTCTAAATCTCTTAATTCAGAAGCGACTATCATACTCATAAATAAAGATGTAGAGTGTCCAGAAGGCAAAACATTACTCATCACAGAAGACCCTTTTGCCATATATAACCAAATGGTGTGGGAAGAACGCCCCATGACTTACATTCATTCAGAAAGAGGCGAAAACTGTAGCATAGGTGAAGGTACAGTTGTAGAGTGGGGTGTAATTATTGGTCATGATGTGACTATCGGTAAAGGCTGCCATATACAGCCAGGTGTTTTTATTGGTGACGGAACCATCATTGGAGATAATGTAGAAATACAAGCTGGAGCACTCATAGGCTCGGATGCTTTTTACTATAAAAAAATCAATGGACAATATCATAAATGGCGCTCAGGCGGAAAAGTCATCATAGAAGATAGAGCAGAGGTAGGTGCAGGATGTACTATTTCGCGCGGCGTATCTGGTGAGACTATAATAGGAGAGGGCACTAAATTGGACTGTCAGGTTCATATTGCCCATGGTGCTGTTATTGGGAAAAACTGTCTTATAGCTGCCCAATGTGGTGTTGCTGGCAAAACTATAATAGGTGATAATTGTACCATTTATGGACAAGTAGGTATAGCTCAAGCCCTCCATATCGGAGATAATACTGTCATTTTAGCCAAATCAGGAGTTTCTAAAAGCTTGGAAGGTGGTAAAACATATTTTGGTGCACCAGCCCAAGAAGCTAGAGCATTGTATAAGGAACAAGTAGCCCTAAAGATGTTATTGAAAAAGTAATCATCATTATTCTTGACGCAAAAATGCCCCAATTTGACCCGCTCGTCTAGATGGAAGTATTGATGCTACGAAGCCAATGACCACAACTGTTAGTGTGACACTTACAAAATCTATCCAACGCAACTCAATCGGATATGAACTTACAATAGAGCCGGCTGGAAAATTAATTAAGCCATAGTGGGATTGTAAGAAATAAAATACCAAACCGACAACAAATCCGGCTAATAATCCAATGAGTGTCACTAAAAATCCCACTGACAAAAATATACTGCGCACATCACCTTGGGTCATGCCCATAGATCTAAGGATGGCGATGTCTTTTTTCTTTTCTAATACTATCATCCAAAGGCTGCCCACAAGATTAAATGCAATGATAAGCATAGTCAAACAAGCAATAAGATAACTAATCCACTTTTCTATATTCATGATACGCAAAAAGCCTTCATCTTGCTGATACCTATTGCTTATTTTGTAATTTGGGCCAAGAATTTCTGTGAGTTGTTGTACCACTTTTTTTTCTGCCGAAGGTTTTTCTAAGCTTATTTCCATAGAAGTGAAGTGATTGTCGAGATCTAATAATGTGTTTACAGCATCAAAGCTGACCAATATATATTGAGCGTCCACATCACTTCCTACATAAAATACACCAGAAGGATAAAAAGTTAAAGAATTGAACTCTTTGGATAGCGGCCCCTTAGATTTTTGTGAAGGCATATAGGCCGTAATGGGCGTCAAACCGTCCATAGGATTGACAGAAAGTTTTGTATTCATTGTGGTGCCTAATACACCATATTCTACTTCGCCGTCAAATTGGGTGCTTCCCATAATCATGGCGGTATCCAACCGCGATACTTTCATGAAATTTTCGTCCACGCCTTTAATGATTCCGACTTCTTGAGAAGAATTATAATTAAAAAAAGAGGTCTCTTCGATAGAAAAAGACAAATGTTTTATTCCTTCGACAGCATTAATTTTTTGGATGTCGATGCTATCTTTTGAAATGTGTTTTCCTTCTACAAGTGTGATTTTGATGTCAGGATTAAAATTATCTAGCATGCCAGCCAATAAAGATTCAAATCCATTAAAAACTGATAGGATGAGTATCAACGCAGCAGTACCAATAGACATACCAATTATGGATATCCATGTAATAATATTGATAGCATTGGTGGTTTTTTTGCTAAACAAATATCTTGATCCTATATAAAGTGATATGTTCAATCGTTTATTTTTCTTTTAAATATTATGTTGTTTAGTCAAGGAATTTCTATTTGTTTTTACCCATCAAGAAAAATCAACCACAAGCCGTCCCTTTGTAAAATTTACCATGGGATAAATAGTTTGTGGTTCTTTCATATCGAATGAAATCGCCTGTCACGTAGATTTATCATCGTGATTCATTCGGTTCTCGCTTTTCAAATGATACCTTTCAGTCATCCTAATCAGGGAAAGACTTCATAAAACAGTCTAAACTCAACGTCATTGAGTTTCATTTTACAACTCCATACATAACATTATTTTTACTATTTAGGTTTAGAACTTGATGGTTTGGGTGGTTTTAAATCTTCTTTTTGGGTTTTAGAAACTTTGGCTTGAAGTTCCTTTGTCTCTTTACTCTCGGTTGGCTTTGCTATTGTAGTGGCTTTTTTTACTGAAATTTTGGGCAAATCAGGTGTGGAAGACAGGAGTCTATAGATAGTCACAGACAGTGGTGGGA
>CAZBCV010000059.1:0-15646 GCA_964490495.1 uncultured Aureispira sp.
AGAAAACGAAAGTAAAATAGAAGAACGAAAGACTGAAAAAAAATAGTGATAAAATCGGGCAAATGTGCCGCCAAACATCCAACTCACTTCGATAAAAAACGATAAATTTTTCCGCAAATGGTTTCACTTCGACTCCGCTCAGCACAAGCGACTCCGCTCAACCACCCATTTTTGGTATGGCGTTAGTGAGGGAATTAATCATACCCCTTTCGTGCATTGGGTTAAAAGGCTATATTCTATTTTAAACAACTTTTTCGTAAAAAATTGTCGTAAAAATCTATTACTCGGATAAATTTTTCTTCAAAAAAAATTATATTTTAAAATCCGCTCTAAGTTGTTAAGACTATTGATTACAATTGGGTTTGCTGTATTATTTAGAATATAGCCATATTTTGAAGGAATAGTACCAAAAAAAGTATGAATTCGTTGATGAAGAAGAAGACGACCATTTTCAGTTTGTTAGTCATGAAATGTTGCCAAAAGAAAAATTAAAACGGTGTTGTATTTATTATTATTGACAAGGATTAAATCATTTACAACCCTGGATAAGGGGATGAATATCTATTCTATTGCGTGAAGGATAGGAGCGAGCACGACCGAAGGAAGTAAAGCGGATAGCCTGACCTTTAGCGCAGCGAAAGGACACGCCCCAATTAAAGAATCTAAAAAACCGTCTTACTATCTAATATATTTTATCCACATCCAAAACAATGGCTCCTAATGGAGTCAAAGCATTGACTAAGTGAATTTTTTCATATTTATGGATGTCCTCCTCACGAATATTAGCAGGCACTATTTTGTGCTGATCTAATAAAATTTGACGTCTTACGCCTTTCAATAACGGAATATTGGGGGTCACATATTCTTTTTGACGTTCAAACACCAAATTGTAGTAGTAAGCATCGGTCACATTTCCATCATTGATGATGATAATTTCGTCGTGCGGACCTCTTAGTTGCCATAAGCAATCTAGGTTTAGTCTATCCAACAGTTTATGGTCATAAATCAAGCCTGATGTATGCACTATTTTAAGTGTATTAATTTTTCTGACTTTGTAGTCGCTAAACGTGATGTCACGAATTTTTTCATCATAGACAATTCGACATTTAGCCAACCCTTTAGAATGGTCTGTAGGTACAATGACCTCTTTTTGCAACTGAAGGGGAGAATGTATTCCAAAAAGGAGTTGACAAGCTCGATGCGCTCTAGCTTCATGGTATTGAATATGGCATAGTTTGCCATTCCAAACTTTAATACTTTCTACTAATGGGGACATATACTTTATCTATCATTTCTTGGTATTCTGAGGCCGCATCGCTCATAAATGTTATTCCACAACCACTTCTATAATACAACTCATCGTCTTCTTTTTCGATATATCTTATCATCACGGCTGAATCCACATTTTTGCCATCAAAAATACCCATCACACCCGTGTAATAACCTCTTGGGCCTTGTTCGTTTTGTTGAATGATTTCGATAGTTTTGCGCTTTGGTGCTCCAGAAATGCTGCCCGCGGGCAAAAGTTTGTAAAATATATCGCCTATGTGTGACATAAAGTTGTGAGGCAATTCACCTTCGATTTCCGAACTCACTTGCAGGAGTTTTTTAGTATTGGTCTGTATCTCATCTATATACCTAAACCTTTTTACCTTCACTTTTTTGGCCACTTGACTCAAGTCATTTCGCAACAAATCTACTATTGTGAAGTGTTCTGCTGTTTCCTTTGTGTCTTGAAGAATTATCTCTGCTGCCTGCGGTATAGATGCGTCAATAGTACCCTTCATTGGGTGAGTAAATATTTTTCCATCTATAATTTTAACAAATGTTTCGGGCGAAAACACTATGAAAGTATTTCTAAAATACAATTTATATTTGGCCAAAGACACTTTAAAAAGCTCCAAAAGACTGTAATTACTGTCTATTTTGGTAGGAAAAGTGAGATTGAGCAAAAAAGAATTTCCTGCTTGTATCTCCTGAGCTACTTGATCAAACGAACGACCATATTGCTCCAAAGAAATAGGTGTTTTTCTAAATTCTAACTCGCGCAAAGAAGAAGTCGAAGCGACAGAATAATTTTTTATAGCATTGAATTTATAATAAATGTCGTTGGGTATATTATCAAGACTATAAACCATAGGTTGTTGCATTTCAAAATCAATGATAAATATAAAAGGACTACCTTTATCACCTAAATCATTCATCTTTTCTACCCAATTGAGCTTTTCCAAATCTAATACTATTGTGTTTACTTATTGTTTAGGGTAGTATATTATGCGCACAACATTCGTTGTTTCTGACTCTGAAGCCCCGCTTTGACCCGGAAACTCTTCACAAATAGGGTCTTGATATTCCAATTCTTTATCTTTAAAGAACGCCATCAATGACACATGAGCTTTTTGAGTATCTGTACTGTATCCTTTGTGTTCAATTTGATAAGCTATCTGCGAAGGAAAAACTTGTTGTGTACTATTTATTAATGCAACTTCAGACAGCGTAGGCAGGCCAACAGCTACGTCCATATTATTTTGTGTAATATCACTATATTTCAATAAAACAGGCGAACCAGAAATGGCAAGATTGTCATTCAAGGCACTTTGGTACAATGCTGCCAAATTGACTTTATAAAAATCCGTCAAACCATCTGCCGGTACGGTGGCTCTTCGCGTCACATAATACTTTTCGGGCATAGATATAGTTTGAATGTTGAACCCATGATATAGTTGTGAATCAAATCTCTCGTTCACCATCGCATTCAATCTTTTAATATCTGACGAAATAGCTTTTTGTAACCGAAATTTATAAACAAAATTCAATAGGTTCGTGAAATAGCCCGAAGATGTTGTGGCAGTTACCTCTATTTCAGAATTGTCCGAATCAATGTTCAAAAACTTATAATTCAAGTTTATTGGCTTTTTGTTTTGCCCCTCATCATAGACAAGTATGCTATCATTTATGGATTGTGCAACCTTCCTGATAATCCCATTATTATATTGTAACTCATGATTGAATGATTTAAAATCTTTGATATTCGCTTCATAAATTAAAGTGTCTTCACTTAAAGCACCATACCAAAGAGGCCAAGTGTAAAAGTCATTGACGGCATTGTTAACCATAGAGTGAGGACCGTCCATTTTTTGTTTCACTTTTACTTCATATTCTTGAGGTATAAATACCGAAATCACCATCAATGCCACGACAATAATTATCAGTCCAATGAGGTATTTTTTAAAATTAGCCATAATTCTCTACTTATTTGCAATGAAACAATTTTAAGAGCCGAATAGTTTATGAGAATAGATTAATCCAAAGTACTTCCAAACTATCCATCTATAAGTTCAATAAAGCTAAAAAGTAAAAAGACTTTAGGAAAATGTCATTTATAGAAGTTATAAAATTACTATCTTTGCGATTAATTTTATATAAAATATTATGGCTTTAGTAGAATCTAATATGATGCCTTTGGGTACTTTAGCTCCAAAATTCTCCTTACCTGATACTGTCTCAGGTCAGACATTGGGTTTTGAAGATGTAAAAGGTGATAGAGGAACGGTGGTCCTTTTTCTTTGCAATCATTGTCCTTATGTGATCCATGTCAATGAAGAATTGGTTAAAATAGCCAAAGAATATAATCAAAAATCTGTGGGTTTCGTAGCTATAAGTAGTAATGATGTAGAAAAATATCCTGATGACGCTCCTGACAAAATGAAATTGGTAGCCAAGGTATTGCGTTATTCTTTCCCCTATTTGTATGACGAAACTCAGGAAGTCGCAAAAATGTATGACGCCGCTTGTACACCAGACATTTATGTGTTCGACGGACAAGACAAGCTCGTGTATCGTGGTCGGTTAGACGAATCCAGACCCAACAATGACAAACCGCTTACAGGACATGATTTGAGATTGGCTTTAGACCTCATGCTCAGAGAAGAAGCGCCTCTGAAAAAACAATATCCAAGCGCAGGGTGTAATATTAAATGGAAAGCATAAGTCATGTTAGGAAAGATTGAGCATATAGGTATAGCAGTTAAAAATCTGGAAGAGGCAGAAATTTTGTACGAAAAACTTTTAGGCTGTCCATCCTACAAAAGAGAGGAAGTAGCATCAGAACATGTGATGACATCTTTTTTTATGGCTGGCGAAAATAAAATTGAACTGTTGGCTGCGACACATGAAGACAGTGCTATCCACAAATACTTAGATAAAAAAGGTGAAGGTATTCATCATATAGCCTTTGATGTGGCAGACATCTATATAGAAATGGAGCGCCTACGCAAGGAAGGTTTTGTGATACTCAATGAGCAACCCAAAAAAGGTGCCGACAACAAATTGATATGTTTTGTCCACCCTAAAGGCACTCATGGAGTTTTAGTAGAGCTTTGTCAGGAAATAAAACGTGAAACAGAGTGAACGATTTGACAATTTTTCAATTCGTCCTTGCTTTTGTGGGCAGTTTTTTCGCTGGTGCTATCAATACTTTGGCTGGAAATGGCTCGCTCATCACTTTGACATTATTGACAGAGTTGGTAGGATTGCCGGGTAATTTAGCGAATGGCACCAATCGTGTTGGCGTTTTTCTTCAAAGCGCTGCCAGTTCTTTTGGCTTTCGCAAACACAAGCTTTTGGATATAAAAAAATCCAAAACTATCATTATTTGGACAATGATAGGTGCAATTTCTGGTGTTTATGTGGCTACAAAAGTTTCCAATGATCAGTTTATGTTTGTTTTTAAATATCTTATGGTATTGATGCTCATAGTCATACTCGTCAAACCAGAAAGATGGATACACACCTCAGAACCACTTAAACTTCCCTATTGGATCAGTATTCCTGCTTTTTTTGCTCTCGGATTTTATGGTGGATTTATTCAGATGGGAATGGGTATTTTTTTTATTGCCGTTTTGGTTCTTTTAGCTCGTTTTGACATCATGACTTCCAATGCTATAAAAACCTTTATTGTGACTTTATATACCTTAATAGTTTTGATGATTTTTGCCTATCACGGTTTGGTAGATTGGAAAGTTGGTTTTTTATTGGCCATTGGTCAAAGTATAGGAGGATATGTGACAGCGGCCTATGGAACACAAAGAAAAGATATTTCACTTTGGGCCTATAGATTATTAGTTTTTATCGTTATTTTTGCAGTTTTAATGCAGTTTGGAGTGATCACAATTTAATATTATAAGATATGTTCAATACTAAATATTCACTAATTCTCATCACTGTCCTCATTCTAGGACTGATGTCTTGCAGCTCTGAAAAGGTTTTATTAAAAACTATTAAAAAGGACAAATTTCTAAAATCTGTGGCCGAAAATCCGCTACATGAAGTTCAAATAATACTTACAAAAGTGGACAAAAAAACCAATGAGGTCTCAACTGAATATTACAATGTAAATGATAGCATCTATTTTTATCCAGCTTCCACTGTGAAAATGCCTATCGCCATCCTTACTTTGCAACGATTGAATGAATTGAAAACCCAAGGTGTAGAAATAGGATGGGACGATGTGATGTTGACCGCTAGTGTAAATGAAAGAGTGCTCGGTTCTACCAAAGATTTTTCTACAACGCATGGCAAACCTACCATCGAAAGATATATACAACGCATATTTGCCATAAGTGGAAATGATGACTACAATAGGTTGTATGAATTTTTAGGTCCAGACTATATTAATGAAAGTTTGAAAAATAATAAAACATTCACTACTTCAGTTATCAATCATAGATTATCGGTACCAGGCTTGTCTATTATGGACAATAGAACGACCAACAACGTAAGATTTTTTAAAGACAGGACCATTCTCTTTGATAAACCTGAAATAGTTTCGGAAAAGATTTGGGTACACAAAGCTAAATACGCTCTCAAAGGTTTGGGTTATATGAATAATTCTGGCATTGTAGTAGAAGGTCCTTTTGATTTTAGAGTTAAAAATTATTATGCATTAGAGGATATGCATCGCACCCTCCAAAAGGTGATGACACCTGAATTATTTCCCATAAATGAACGCTTTTTATTGACCGAAGAAGATTACAAGTTTTTAAGAAATACCATGTCTTCCGTTCCTAAAGATTACTCTTTTTTGGCCAATGACTCCACATATTATGATGGTTATGTCAAGTTTTTGATGTTTGGCGACAGTCGAGAAACTATACCCTCTCACATAAAAATATATAATAAAAGTGGCATGGCCTATGGATATCTTTTGGATTGTGCCTATATAGAAAACACACGAACCCAAGAAGGTTTTTTCTTAACGGCGGTGATCCATGTCAATAAAAATATGATTTACAATGATGGCGTCTATGAATATGAAGAGGTAGGCTTACCTTTCATGGGAAAACTGGGAAGATCTCTCTTTAAAAAATTGTTGAAAGATTGATGCACTCATTTAGATGAATGACCATCATCCTCAAGGGGTATAAGACCTTTAAAGGCGGACAATAGTTTCTGTCATTTGCTCAATGATGTAGGCTCCAGCTATTGGGTCAGACACAACTGAAAATCGTGATTCCTCAGTGAGTATATGATTGATATTTAGGGTTAACCTGGCCAATTCGTCCACGGATTCGAAAGGGGGATGAATAATATAATTGGCCATTCCCATACGAGCAGACATATTGAGATAGTTGTAAATAATCAAAGGATGTACTTCGCTATCTTCAACGGAAAGGAAAGGCATTTCAGCGGCTATGATGAGATCTCCAGATTTTTTAGTCTGACTCCATATCCTATTATAAGCACGCAGTTCAGCAATTTGGGGCAAAAACTCATTTTTTAAAGATAGCCTAACAAACAGAGAGGTACAATCCTCTTGGCCCACAAGGCTTTTAAATGTCTTTATTCGCTCTTCAAATGATTTATTTTCAGACAGTGTTACGTGTTCTAACTTCTGATTTTTGCGAATGAAAATAATATTGTGATTGCTATTGTGAGTGGATGAATTTTGAAATTTTTCTAGAGTGGAATCCTCATCGTAAAAACACAAAACATCTATCATATCTAGATAAATATCCTTAAAAAGCACCTGAACATCATCCTCAGCCCCAATTTCAAAGCCTAAAGCCTCAACGCCCAATTCCAAAAAAGCTAAGGCTAAAACATTCTTTTCATGGCTGTTTTTACCCGCACACATCACACATGACTTAGGGTGCTGTTGTACCAAAGGCTCAAAAGTTTCATTTTTTGAAATATCTTCAAAATTATTGAATCTTAAATTTTCCGTAGAATAATCCAAGTCCTCTACATTCTTTTGACCTTTTAAGTCTTTTTTGATTTTTTCCAACCATTGGGCATGTGTTGGTTTTTCGAATCCTAATTCCATATGTGGTATTCAATTTTAATATTCCAAAGTACAAAAGTAATAAAATTATACATTTTACCCTCCAATTTTATAAAACATTATAGTCCATGTTGTGTTTAATGAGTCTAAATAAGAAAAGCATGGAAGCCGTATCAAGTCCTGTGATGCTCTACACCGAGCAAACGCCCAACCCTGAAACTCTAAAATTTGTAACCAATAGAATGTTATATAGAGGTACAGCAGAGTTCAAAGACATTGAATTTGCGAAAGAGTGGTCTGAATTAGCCACGGAACTTTTTTCATTTCCATATGTCAAGGGTGTTTATGTTTGCAATAATTTTGTGACCATCACAAAAGAATTTAATTATGAATGGAGCGATATCATGTTGCCCCTCAAAGAGTTCATAAAAAGTTATGTTTTCAATGGTCAGTCTATCATCAATGAAGGATTTGAGGAGGCGATGGCTACAAAACAATCAGAGCTAGCCAAGGAGTCTTACAGCGGAGAATCTGGCCAGATAGTTCAAAAAATCATCGAACTCATAGATACCTATGTAAAACCAGCCGTAGAAATGGATGGAGGAAATATAGAATTCAAATCCTACAAAGAAGGTGTGGTGACAGTGGTCATGCAAGGCTCGTGCAGTGGTTGTCCATCATCCACAGTAACGCTCAAATCTGGAATAGAAGGTATGCTGCAACGTATGGTCCCGGAGATAAAAGAGGTTGTAGCCGAAATGGGATAATGGTTTTTTTGGGGAGGTTGCTTTGAAAAAATGAGACACGAGAGGTTTTGGCATCTCACATTTACATAAAGATTCATTTTATAAAGAATTGATTAAAAAATTTCAATTTATTTTCAATTTATTTTAAGTATTTCAATATTTAACCTTAACTTTGCATTGGAATACAAAAATTTATTTTATGAAATCACTAAATTTCGTCTTTTTTGCCATCTCTGTTTTTATTTTTTTATGCTTCAGCTCTTGCAAACATGGAATTGTTGAAACCCCAACGCATTCAACTTCCAACAACAGTGTATCAGAGTACGATTATCAAGTCGTTTATGATTGGAATAATCTTTTTTTAGATCTGGAACGATATTCGCAAAAATACCGGCCTTGTCCTTCTGCCCACTTCTTAGGTTATTATGGTATTGCCAATTATCAAGCTTGTATTCAAGGAATGGCGGACTACAACAGTATGGCACATTTGTTTTCTGGACTCCAAATTACACCCCCGAATCAGACATTAAAATACCACTGGCCTTCTGTAATCAATAGAATTAGTTACTCGCTATTCAGTAAATATTTTAATGACTTAAATGCTGACTTATTTACTAAAATCAATGCCTTATATCTAAAAAATGAGCGCAATTATACCGCAGAAATCAACAATTCCCTCTATATCGAAAGCAAAAACTATGGCGACGATGTAGCAGAGGCAGTATGGAATTGGATGAAAACGGATGCAATACTTTTCCAATCTGAAAAAGACCCATTTAGAGAGAACAATTGGAGGGAAAGAAATAACCCATTTGATTGGCAACCGACTAATCCTATGATTCAAAATGGGCTTTACCCCTACTTTGGAAAAGGAAGACCAATGGCTATAGGACAAAGTGAAATGCTGTGTCAATCTTACAAAAAATATGTTGACCAATTAAGTGAAGACAATAATTCAAGGTTTTATCTTCAAGCCAAAGAAGTATCGACAATATCCACAAAATCACTTTCATTTGATGACAAATGGTTAGTGGAATTTTGGTATGACGATATTCAAGATTTGACATTTTCTACCGTAGGCCGATGGCTTAGTATTTCCAATCAGGTCCTTCTAAAAGAGAAATCTTCGCTAGATATGGCTATTTGGACAAATGCTGCTTTGGGTATGACATTGCATGATGCTGCCATTGGTATTTGGAATTCAAAATACCATTACAATATTGAAAGACCTATTTCCTTTATCAATAGAGTTATTGACCCCACCTGGAAGCCAATGTCTGGCGTTGCTGTAATAAATGAAAATATACAAACTCCATCTTATCCCTCTTATCCCTCTGCACAAGCTGGTTTCGCTGGTGCAGCTAGTGAAATATTGAGTCAACTTTTTGGATACAATTATAAAATCACTGACAACTCACATGCGGACAAAATAGAATTTTTTGGTATGCCACGTTCTGGCTTTTTTAATTCACTTGCTTTAGAATCTTCTTTTTCTCGCGTCATATTAGGTATGAATTATAGAATAGATGTCGAAGAAGGTCAACGTTATGGGGAGTTAATTGGTAGAAAGATAGGCCGATTGGATTGGAAAAAACCATAAGTTTTCTATTGAAAATATCTGGTTTCATATCATAATTTCATAGGGTTGACGTCATTTATCTTGAATAATTATTTTCGAGTTGAGATTGAGGGTTCTTTTCAATGGATCATGCATTGGATTATCAAGGTTTTGTTATTGAGCAACTTTAGTCTGTTAATACAGTATCTACCTCACTATCTCCCTCATGAACTTGTCTTTTTCGATTAATACCATTGTAATTTTTTGATAATGTAATTTACCATCAAATTCCAATGTGCTTTTTCGATTTTTTAAATGTCATTCTACCATAAATATGTTGGCTTCTATTTTTAACCAATTATTGACCCACTCTTTGGAGGTTACTCTACAGAAAAACATCTTTCCAGCATCCATCAGTCGAGAGCAAACTTCATTCATATCAGCAGGTACAAAACCTACGCGAATAGCATCACAATAGATCCCTATAGCAAATTTATCATAAGCATTGTTGGGTTGGCGCTTCATAGTGAGGACTTTATCTATTTCTATCTGGGGTTCAATGTCTTTGATCTCGGAACAAAATGTAGTACCAGCTACGACTATTTCTAATAGCATGATTTCTTGAGTAAAGGGTGTGATACCTGTAGGACCTTGACTTATCAATTCAAGTATGCCAGGTGTAATGGGTACAATACTATTGGACATCTAACATGAGGATTATGATTTTAGAATATTTTTCAACATCTCTTTGTGCATTATCAATCTGGATTTTTATTTCCTCTTGATGCATTTCTATTTCTTTGTCACTACTTAAAAGCGCTTTGATATTAAAAGGAAAATTATTAAGCAATTGTTCAATTTTATTTTTAAGGTATTGGATTTGGTTGAACAATTGTTGCATGTGTTGTTCTTTTTGGTCAGAGGAAAGGTAGGAGCCTTTTCCTTTAGGATCCTCCTGAAGATATAAAAGTATATTTTGCAACTCACTCAGGTTCTGTAAATCATATGCGGCTTTGACTTTAATAAAAAGGTCTTTTTCATCTTCCGTAAGACGAGGATTAAGATCAGGATGCAATTTTTTGCAAAGTAAACGAAATATTTCTTTTAGTTTCTGAGATTCTTCCTCAGAGAGAAGATTTGAAAGAACTTTTTTGGCTTGTTCCAATGCTGCGGCTTGCTCCTTTATTTTTTGATAGTACGCTTGCATCCTCTTATTTATTTCTTGTTCTATAGAGTACATATTGGGCTTTTCGTCCCGATTGATAGCGGCTTGTATCATTTTCATTTTCATGCGAAGACTTGCTGCCTCGGTTTGTTTTTCGAGCAATTGAAGATGATACCTTCCTATTTTTTCAAGGTACAGTGATTGGAGTATGAATGACTCACTCTCCACCATATGTTTATGCTGCGTGTAGAGTTCTAAAAATTCTACTTGCAAACTTTCCCATCTTTCGAACAAATTTTTTTCTGCGGCAGTCCATTCAGGTAAGTGATTATTCATCATAGGGCGATATTTTTTTGTTTAATTTTTGACACATTACGATTTAATACATTCTTCAAAAGTCAATTTTTTAATTAATTTTACTGTTTTTATACATATTCTCCCCTAACTATCTTCTTCTGTAAATAGTTACGCAGCACATTCGTCGCCCAAATTAGGAATTGTGTGCCTTGTTTGGAATTAACGCGATAACCTACAGAAATGAAGACATCTAAATTATAATAGTCAATATACCTTTGTACTTGTCGTCCTGCTTCTATTTGAACAGTTGCATTATTTGCAACAGTTGCTTTTTGACTTAATTCACCTTCTTTGAAAATATTTTTCAGATGCCTTGATACCACAGACTTATCTCTATTAAATAATTGAGCCATCTGATTCAATGTAAGCCAAACGGTATCTTCATCAAGTTTCACCTCGATGTGTTCAGCTAATTCACCAGATTGATAAAGTATAATTTCGTTTTTCATTGCTTAAATCTTTGTGCTACATAAAATCTATTTTATCTATCCCCCTCATCAACCTATCCGGTGCACCACAACTTTGTCGCTTCGGTTCGTTGGTAGCACGGATTGTAGGCGCCAAATATTCCAAAAGCTGTTGTAAGTCACCCCGAAAAGTGTGTTCAGTGGCATTGCCGAGTCTGTACCTTTGGTGAATATGGCCTATGTATTGTTCTACTTTCATTTCTTCATTTGGTTTTTGATCAAATAAGTTTCAAGAACAAAATTACACCATTTTCCTAATTTTGGCCCTAACTATCCAATATTTTTCTTCTAAATTTTAAGATTATAAAAATACTGTAAGATATAACGACATTGTAAACAAATTCCTAAAACCTCAAAAATAATTACTTTCAAAATCGTAACTTTGCGCTTTATTTTACAAAATTTACTTCTGCGATCACGCAATCAAACAATAAACGAGATGAAGGTATTGAAATTTGGAGGCACCTCTGTGGCAAAATCCGACCGAATATTACAAATAATAAAAATAGTCCAACCCCTCACCCTATCATCAGAGTCGGTGGCTGTTGTTTGCTCTGCTTTCAGTGGCATAACAGATATGATCATAGAATTGTGCCAAAAAGCCGCTCATGGACAAGCCGAATACTTGCAGGTATTTGAAACATACGAAGTGACTCACAAAGTAATGTGTTCTGAATTGTTGTCTCACCATCCTGAAAGCTATATTCAAGTGATTGACCACATTTCGCACAATCACGAAACACTTAGAGACTTACTCAAAGGTATATTTTTGCTACGTGAAGCCACTCCAAGGTCTATGGATTATGCTATGAGTTTTGGAGAGCGCAATTCCAACTATATCATTGCAGCTGCCATGAGGCTTCATGGGATAAAAGCCGAGTTTTTGGATGCTAGAGAGGTCATAAAAACCAGCGATGATTTTGGGTCTGCCAAGGTCAATTTCCAAGAAACAAATGGGCTCATCAACGAATATTTCAATAACAAAAAAGGAAATGTTCAGGTGATCACTGGTTTTATAGGTTCCAATGCTCAAGGTTTGACCACCACATTAGGGCGTGGAGGCTCAGACTATACAGCAGCCATATTTGCAGGAGCACTTCAAGCCGATGTTCTCGAAATATGGACAGATGTTGATGGTGTATTGACTGCCGATCCGCGCAAAGTCAAAAAAGCATTCACACTGCCACAACTTAGCTATGCCGAGGCCATGGAAATGTCGCATTTTGGAGCTAAGGTTATTTATCCGCCCACTATACAACCCGCACTGGCCAAGGATATTCCGATTTATATCAAAAACACATTCAATCCTAGTTTTGTGGGTACACTTATCAGCAAAAACTCTGATAAAAGTTTCACTTCAGCTATTAAGGGTATTAGTGCTTTGTCGGGTACAACATTGATAAGCCTTGAAGGCACAGGTATGATAGGTGTTCCGGGTATATCTGGCAGACTTTTTACAGCTTTGGGCCGCGAAAAAGTCAATATTATATTGATCACACAGGCGTCTTCAGAGCATTCTATCACCTTTGCCATTGTGGACAAAGAGGCCCAAAAAGCTATGCAAGTGCTTGAACTAGAGTTTCAGCGCGAACTGGAAGAAGGCCTCATAGAGCCTATAAAGATAGAAAAAGACATGACAGTGGTGGCAGTAGTGGGTGAAAACATGCGCCATGTTCCAGGAGTAGCGGGCCAATTGTTTCGAGCTCTCGGCAAAAACGGTATTAATATCATGGCTATAGCTCAAGGCAGTTCGGAGCTCAATATTTCATTTGTTATCAATAAAGAAGCCGAAATCAAAGCTATCAATGTTATTCATGATGCGTTTTTCTTATCCAAAACCAAGAGACTTCACCTTTTTATGATAGGGACAGGACTCATAGGAAGCACACTCCTCCGACAAATGTATCAACAAACAGCATTCCTTGAAGAACAATACAATTTAGAAATTGTGGTGTGTGGTCTAGCCAATTCCAAACAAATGCTCATCGATACAGAAGGAATTGATTTACAAAAATGGAACTCTATTCTCATAGGAGATGGACAAAAAACAGATACAGCTCATTTTATAGACAAAATGATAGAATGCAATCTTTCCAACAGTGTTTTTATAGATTGTACAGCGAGTGCACATGTACCTACTCATTACGAAAGAATATTGACCCACAGCATATCCATATCCACACCCAACAAAGTGGCTGCTTCATCGCCCTATGTAAGATTTAAGGATTTAAAAGCCATGGCCCTAAAGCATCAAGCCTCTTTTATGTTTGAAACCAATGTGGGCGCAGGTTTACCCATCATTTCTACTTTGCGTAATCTCATACAGAGCGGTGACAAAATATTATCGATCGAAGCTGTATTATCGGGAAGTATTTCATTTATTTTCAACAATTTTGATGGAACACAACCTTTCAGCGCCTTGGTTTTGGAAGCTAAAGAAAAAGGATATACCGAACCCGATCCTCGCGACGACCTTTCAGGGTCTGATGTGATGCGCAAAATTACTATTTTGGCCAGAGAAGCGGGTCTTCCCATAGAAATGTCTGATATCGAACTATCACCCATATTGCCTGAAGAATGTATGCAAGCCGAAGGAGTAGAAGCATTTTTTGAAAGCCTAAAAACCAATGACAATTATTTTATCCAATGGCTTCACCAAGCTCAATCTCAAAATGGTGCTCTAAGATTTATAGCCAAATGCGAAAACAATCATGTGTCTTGTGCTGTTAAAATAGTCGATTCCAACAGTCCATTTTACAGTTTAGTAGGCAGTGACAATATGGTTGTCTATACCACTGAAAGATACAAATCCAATCCACTCATTGTGCGCGGCCCTGGCGCCGGTGCTGAAGTTACAGCAGCTGGAATTTTTGCTGAGATCATTAGTTTGCGTATATAAATGACCAAATATTATTATTTTTAAACCTCAAAACAATCATTAGTATGAAAAAGTATTTTTTTGTTTTCTTATCCTTTTTTTTAATGGGCGTGTGCCAAGCTCAAATACTCGGAAATATATTGGGTGAAGCCACTAGAAAAATTAACCGAAAGGTAGAAGAAAAGCTCGTTCAAGTCATTTCAGACGAAATAGTAAGAAGAGCCTTCAAGCCCATAGATAGAACTATGGATTCGCTAATGAGGCAACAATTTCAAGATTCGTTGGGCCAAACCGAAGAGGTAGATTGGGACAAATGGGGAGAAGCTTATGCCGACTACCTCAAGAATATGAATACTTCGGTGGACCTTCCAGAAACTTATGAGTTTAATGTGGTGCAGAAAGTAGAATCTACCCACAATAAAGAAAAAACTCAAATCACACTTTACTACTCAGAGTCTGAGGGCGTTTTTGGGATAGAGACAGAAGAGAAAAAGGAAGGTAAAAACATAGTAGTATTGGATGTGAAAAAAGATGCCGCTGTGATGTACACCATCGACAATAAAGGACAAAAATCGGGTCAGGTAGTGGCCAATTTTTTCAAAATGACCGCTGCGTTTGCAAATTCGGCTGCTGTGAGTGAGGCTCAAGACAATGATCTAAAAATTAGCGCCACTGGCAAAACAAAAAACATAGCTGGATACAAATGTCAAGAGTATAAAGGCGAGTCGTCCGACGAAAATATCACCCTATATCTTACACAAGAATTTCCAGTGAGTAAAGATAAGAGTATGGAGGCCTTTTTTATGAAATTTGCACCAGAGGCCTACAATAAAAACAATAGCTATAAGGCCCTTAACGGAGTAATGCTGGAATACGAAAACATAAGTAAGACTAAAAAGTCTGAAACAAGCCAATGGATCACCCAAAGCGTCAAGAAAGAAAAGTTTGTATTGAACAATATGGATTATGGTTTAGGGAGCAAGTAGTTTTTGATAAAAATGATGCCTGCTTAGTTTTTGCAATACAACGGTCATTTTCAGGAATAATCGTCACTTTCGGGGATGAGCGAGATGTTTTTATTAGACTCATTGACACATATTTGCTAGAGCATTAAAAAACATATCTGAAACCTTAGTCATTAATTCTACTTTGTTAACTTAGATTTTTTTTAAATTTTTGATAATAAAAGGTTT
>CAZBCV010000060.1:0-15454 GCA_964490495.1 uncultured Aureispira sp.
CCACGAAGTTGCGCTCAACCACCATCGGCTCCACGAAGTTGCGCTCAACCACCATATACCCAAAAAGTAAACTCATTTTTGAAAGCCATAGATGGCAGTGGCTATGATAGCCCAAAAGTGCCGCCATGACCCCGTGTGTAAAAATAAATAGCCTCTTATTTATGATAGTTAGTTTCTTTACATTTGATCTCAACTTTTGTTAAAAATGGTACCTTCCTACATCAAAAGCTAAAGTTTTAGTTTAATTCCAATGTCGTTTAGTTAACGAATTCTTATATGTTTTTTCCATGGATATAAAAAGTTACAAGCCACCCCGTTTTCAATTTAAAACGAAACAAATAGTTTGAGTTTCCTACATTATTGAATGAAAGCGTTCGTGCTATTTTACGCAACAGAACTTATTAATGTTCATTTTAGATATAAAATTAATACCTTAAATTTTTGCATTGAAGTCATAATTTATAATTCATTAATGATAAACTTTTTAAGATAATATAAAATAATAACGGTTTTATTTGTCAACTTTATAAATTAATAATAATTTTACACCACTTTTATTAATTAACAATTCAACATCAAAAATGACAAATCGAAGAGATGCTCTGAAAGTAGGTGTTTCATTTCTTGGAAGCAGTATGTTTTCTATTACCTCTACATCACATTTATTCGAATTTGGTGCAACTAAAAACTACAATAAAAACATCAATCAGTCTGTTTGTCGGTGGACAATGAGCGAATTTAAACTAGACGAATTGTGTTTGATAGCTCGAAAGATAGGTCTCAAAGCCATTGACCTTGTGGGCCCATCGGAATGGTCAATTCTCAAAAAACATAATATTGATTGTTCTATGTGTAATGGAGCAGAGATTGGTCTTACCAAAGGGTGGAATGATACACAATATCATAAAACACTTATTGAAAACTATATAAAACACATAGATTGGGTAGCGCAAGCAGGATACAAAAATTTAATATGCTTTAGTGGGAATAGAGGATCTATTTCTGACGATCAGGGTCTAAAAAATTGTGTCGTTGGCTTAAAAAATATTTTGGCTCATGCTGAAAAAAGAGGTGTGGTGCTTCAAATGGAATTATTTAACAGCAAAATAGACCACCCAGATTATATGTGTGACTCATCATCTTGGGGTATAGAATTGTGCAAATCTTTGGATTCAGATCATTTCAAATTGCTCTTTGATATTTACCATATGCAAATTCAAGAAGGCGATATTATAAGAAATATACGAGAAAATCATAAGTATTTTGGTCATTACCATACTGCTGGTGTGCCTGGAAGAAATGAAATTAATGCTCACCAAGAACTTAATTATGCAGCGATAGTCAAGGCTATTGTGGACACAGGTTTTAATGGGTATCTTGCTCATGAATATATTTCTACAAAATCTGATTATAAAAATAAAGTGAAAGAATTGAAAAAAGCAATAAATATTTGTTCTGTATAACAAACGTAATTTATATTTAGGCATTATAAAATCATAAATCATAAATCAAAAGATGTATTTTAATTTCAATGAAAACAAAGATGTAACCTATGATGCCATAGTAGTGGGCTCTGGTATAAGCGGTGGTTGGGCTGCCAAAGAATTGTGTGAAAAGGGTTTGAAAACTTTAGTTTTAGAACGAGGGAGGATGGTGAAACATGGAGAATATCCTACAGCCAACTTAGAAGATTGGGAGGTGCCATTTAGAAACCAAGTACCCCTTGATGAACAAAAAGAATACACTATTCAAACAAGAACAGGATATACGCTCAGCCAAGTATATAAACATTGGTGGCCTAAAGATACGGAGAATCCCTATACTGAAGAAAAACCATTTGATTGGATTAGGGCATATCATGTGGGAGGACGTTCACTCCTTTGGGGAAGACAATCCTATAGATTAGGAGACTTGGACTTTGAAGCCAACCTCAAAGAAGGTGTCGGTGTGGATTGGCCCATTAGGTATAAAGATATTGCGCCTTGGTATGATTATGTAGAAACATTTGCTGGTATATCTGGACAAAATGAGGGCCTTGCTCAATTGCCAGATGGGAAATTTTTACCCCCCTTTGAATATAATTGTATTGAAAAGCAAGTAAAAAAACGAATTAAAGAAAGATTGGGAATAGATATGATTATGGGTCGAACGGCTCATATCACTTCTGAAGGAGGGCACAATGGAAGAGGGACATGCCAAACGAGAAATAGATGTATGCGTGGTTGTCCATTTGGCGCCTATTTTAGTAGTAATGCTTCTACACTGCCTGCGGCTGAAGTTACTGGCAATATGACATTAAGACCATTTTCTATTGTTACAGAAATTATTTTGGCTGATGATGGTAAGACAGCCAAAGGTGTTAGGCTTATAGACGCTGAAACACTTGAAACACATGAATATTTTGCTAAAGTGGTATTTCTTTGTGCTTCTGCATTTGGTAGCACTTATATTATGATGAATACCAAAACCGACCAACACCCTAATGGGTTAGGTAATGAGAGCGGAGAGTTGGGTCATAATGTGATGGATCACCATTTTCGGTTGGGGGCTTACGGCACTTCTGATGAGTTTAAAGATCAGTATTATAAAGGCCGCCGACCAACAGGGATATATATTCCGAGATTTAGAAACCTAAATGCACAATCAAAAATGCCCAATTTTACTAGAGGATATGGCTATCAAGGAGGAGGCAGCCGAGAGTCGTGGGATAGATATGTAGCGGAAGCTGATTTTGGACCTGATTTGAAAAGAGCTGTAAGTCAACCTGGGGAATGGAATATGAATTTAATGGCATTTGGTGAGTGTCTTCCTTATCACGAAAATAAAATCTCCCTTAATCAGGATTTAAAAGATATTTATGGTCTTCCCACACTTACGATGGATGCTGAGTGGAAAACCAACGAGTTAGAAATGCGTAAAGATATGATGACTGCTGCTGCCGAAATGCTTGAAGCTGCTGGTTTAAAAAATGTCAACACTTATGATTCTGGGTGTAATCCAGGTTTGGGCATTCATGAAATGGGCACTGCTCGTATGGGCCACGATGCTAAAACGTCTGTTTTGAATAAAAACAATCAAGTACATTCTTGTCCCAATGTCTATGTTACTGATGGCGCATGTATGACTTCTGCCGGTTGTGTCAATCCTTCTTTGACATATATGGCGCTCACGGCTAGAGCGGCTCATCATGCTGTCGAAGCCTTAAAAAAGAATGAATTTTAATATCAAATAACATTAAATTAAAAAATAATGGATAGAAGAGAAGCACTTAAGTTGTCAACATATATTCTTGGTTATTCCCTTACAGCCAGTGCTACTGCTGCTTTGTTGGGTGGTTGTAAAGCTAAGCCAGGATTAGATTGGTATCCTCAGTCTTTGACCCATGACGAAGCATTACTTTTGGAACAAGTATGTGAGATAATTTTGCCAACTACAGATACTCCAGGCGCAAAAGAGGCCTTGTGCCATAGATATATTGATGAGGTTTTAACACACTTTTTTGAGGAAAGTAGGCTGAATGGATTTAAAGCAAATTTAAATATATTTAATAATACAGCCAAAGCCAAGTACTCTAAAGCTTACGTGGCGCTTAACGAAAACGAAAAATCTCATGTAATGTCTTTGGTCGCAGCTGAAGCTAGAAAGCAGAGAGACAAAAAAGAAAGTGGACAACATATTTTTGATGAAATTAAAGGCATGACTATTACAGGATATTTTACAAGTGAGGTAGGTGCCACTGGAGGATTAGCCAATTTTATGCCAATGCCTGGTCCCTATGAAGGATGTATAGATTTTCCAATAGATGGAAAAGTTTATGTACACCGTTGGTAATAACACTTTTATGACATAGGATCAATAAAAGTGTTGAAAACTATACCCTTTAAAAGTTGTTATTTTTTAAGATGTAAAATTTAATAATCTAAACAAATGAAATCTTTAAAATTGTTATTAATCTTTTCTATCATGATAGTTTTGGGCTCATGTAAAGAAAAGAAGTCAGAAAATATAAACTCAGACAATACTGAAAATATGCAAGAATTCAAAATATCATTAGCTCAATGGTCTTTCAATAAGGCTCTTTTTGCTGGTGAAATGTCCCATTTGGATTTTATCGTCAAAGCCTCAGACTTAGGTTTTGATGGAGTGGAATATGTCAGTGCTTTTTTTAAAGACAAGGTAGAAGACAAAACCTATTTAGATAGTATGAATAATTTGGCAGCGAAACACAATCTGACTCAAGTGCTTATAATGGTGGATTTAGAAGAAGATTTGGGGTCTCTTGATGAAGAAATTCGAACAAAAGGTGTAAAAGGCCATTATGTGTGGATCGATGCTGCTCAATATTTAGGATGCCAATCCATTAGAGTAAACTTATTTGGACAAGGCGATAGAGATTCTGTGGCCCTCGCAGGTGTGAAGTCACTTAAAGAGCTTTGCGCTTACGCAGCTGAAAAAAATATCAACATTTTGGTTGAAAATCATGGAGGCTACTCGTCTGATGGCATGTGGCTATCAAAAGTGATCTCTCAAGTAGGTATGGACAATTGTGGTACTTTACCCGATTTTGGCAATTTTTGTGTAAAAAGAGAGGGTGGTGCCAAATGGGGAAAACCTTGTGTGGAGGAATATGACAAATACAAAGGTATTGAAGAATTGATGCCTCAAGCCAAAGCAGTGAGTGCAAAGTCATATGATTTTGGGGAATTAGGTTATGAAACCACTATCGATTATTGTAAAATGCTGAATTTAGTGAAGGATTCTGGTTACTCTGGATTTATAGGAGTGGAATACGAAGGCGAGAGATTGGGGGCAGAAGTAGGAATTGTTTCCACTCAAAATCTTATAAAAAAATGTCTTGAATTAGAATAATATTATATTGAAATGGTGAAATGTGAAGTCTGTGGAAGTTTAGATATTGGTGAAATTTTTGAAGTTAAAGACCATTCAATCTCTCAAGAAGTTTTCAAATTGAGCGAATGTTTTAATTGTGGTTTGAGATTTACTGCTCATCCACCCAATGAAGATAAATGTGGCTCCTACTATCAGAGTCAGGATTATATTTCCCATTCTGACAGTCAAGAAGGTATAGTAAACCGAATATACCATGTTGTTAGGCAGCTTATGTTAAGTATAAAATCAAAAATCTGCAATAAGAAAGGTATCCCAAAAACTTTGTTGGATGTAGGTTCTGGAACTGGATATTTTCCACATTTCATGAAAACAAAAGGCTTTGAAGTGATGGGCATTGAGGTGGACGATAGCACAAGACAATACAGTCAAAACAAATTTGATATTGAGGTGAATCCACCTTCATATTTGCTCAGCGGACAGATAGGTAAAAAATTTGGATATATTACATTGTGGCATGTTTTGGAACATCTTTACGGGTTAGATACTTACTTTGAATCTTTTTCCAAACATTTAGAGCAAAAGGGGAGGCTCATTATTGCTGTGCCTAATTATTTGTCTTACGATGCACAGCAATACAAAAGTCATTGGGCCGCCTATGATGTACCCCGACATTTGTGGCATTTCACCCCCCAATCCATGGCTGTTTTAGCAGAAAGGCACGGTTTTAAGATCATTGATAAGAGAAGCATGCCCTTTGATCCTTTTTATAATTCTATGTTGAGCTCAAAGTATCGCCAAGATATATTTCCATTAATTTCAGGGTTTTTTATGGGTTTGATCGCGCTTTTGAAGGGTTGGATCAATGTGGACAAAGCGACATCAATTATTTATATAATGGAGAAAAAATGATTTGTAGTGTTATTGATAATACCCTCTAAACTTTCTCCATCTCATGAGGAGTACACCTTTAATAGCCTCAGACACTATGCTTGAATTCATTTTGGAATGGCCTTTTTCTCTGTCAATGAATGTTATAGGTGTTTCATATATTTTAAACCCTAAAGTGTAGGCATAATATTTCATTTCTATTTGGAAGCTATAACCAATAAATTTGATTTTGTCTAAATTCAATTTTTCTAACACTTGTCTTTTGTAGCAAATAAATCCAGCAGTGGGGTCTTTTACAGGCATCCATGTAATTAAACGTACATAAAGAGAGGCTAGCATAGAAAGCAAAACCCTATCTTTAGACCAATTTTTGATGTCACCTCCTTTGACGTACCTACTTCCAATCACTACATCAGCTTGAGAACTACATAGGTTCAACATGGTGGGTAGCAGATTGGGGTTGTGGCTAAAGTCAGCATCCATTTCAAAAACATAGTCAAATTTATTCTCTAGAGCATATTTAAAACCTGCAATGTAAGCTGTTCCAAGCCCAAGTTTTCCCGATCGTTTTATTAAATGAATTTTTTTATTCTCTTCCTTTAGGATTTCTACTTTATTTCCCGTACCATCGGGTGAATTATCATCAACTATGAGTACTGAAAAGTTTTCTCCTTGTCGCAAAACGGCCTGGATGACATCAAAGATATTTTCTATCTCATTGTAGGTAGGAATTATTACTAATGCTTGGTTCAAGGACTTACTTTTTGAATATGGGTTATGACTATTTTAGCTGAATTAATAAAAATCTATACATAGAAAAATATATCAACGGGCAAATATCTATAATATTTCAATAATACGTCTATATTATAAGGTTAAATTTTGATTTATATAAAAAAAAATCAAAATTTCCTCTTTTTCCCTTAGGCCAAAGGGATATTTTCAATTTCCCTATCTTATGTCTTAATAGCTATCATTTATCCTGTGAGACCTTTAGTGAATCCAAAAACCATTGTGCTTCATCATTGAGACTAAAAGATTTTTCAGTATAGACTTGCAACATATAAAATCTATCTTTGACCAGTACCATGCGACCCCGCACTACAAAGTCTCCATTGCGCCATGAGGCCCGAAATACCCGTCCTGGATAGTGTCCAAGGGGTTTTTCAGCATCATAAATTAATTCACCTTTGATGTCTTCTACATGTTGGGCCAAAGTTTCATTAAAAAAATCATCAATGAAATCTTCATCAGAATCGTTTAACGTCATTTCCGGATAGTCAATAATTGAAACCATATATAGGAAATTGGGGTCTTTGTCTTTTTCATTTGTATAAACCCAAGTTGTAGGATATATTTCACCTATTTCAGTAAATACCTTTTTTTGGCCGTCTCGCATTTCTCCAGGCACCATCACTTCAAACGATTTGTCCTCGGGGCTAAATTTTATCCAGTGGTCTTGACCATGGGATATAAAAAAAGAAAACAAGAGTACAGGAAGAAATAAATATTTATTTGATATCATATATATAAATTCGCTTTTATTAAATCAGCTAAAATGAACCTCAATGTTTGGGGTATCATTTGTAAAATGTAAAATAAAATAAGTATCCATAAAAAGCAATGGAGGCATTTGCCTTTATTTAAAACGTCAAAAGTAATCGTTATGAACCAATTTAAGCACTTATTTAACAATATTTTATTTTTCATAACATGAAGCACTGAATAAATGACTATTTTTGCGCCCCAAATCATATAAATTATATCTTAACTTCAAATTATGCATTATCATCCAGAAAATATTGAAAGTAATTGGCGCAAGAAGTGGGCAGAAAATGGCTTATACAAAGTATCAAATAACTCTCATAAACCTAAATTTTATGTATTAGATATGTTTCCTTACCCTTCGGGCGCAGGATTGCATGTTGGGCATCCATTGGGCTATATAGCTTCAGATATATATTCAAGATTTAAGCGACTTCAGGGTTTTAATGTATTACATCCTATGGGTTATGATGCTTTTGGTCTTCCAGCTGAGCAGTATGCCATACAAACTGGTGTCCATCCCGCGGACTCTACCGACCAAAATATCAAAAGATATCGAGAGCAGTTAGACAATATTGGTTTTTCTTATGATTGGGAAAGGCAAGTTAAAACTTCTGATTCAGATTATTACAAATGGACACAATGGATATTTCTCCAACTCTACGGGCATTATTATGATACTATTTCGGAGAATGCACAACCAATTTCCAGTCTCATAGCGTATTTTGAAACAAATGGAAACGATGGAGTCACCGCTGCACATTCTGATGAAAATGTTTTTACGGCTGAAGATTGGAATAGAATGACGCCCAAAGAAAAAGATGATACATTGATGAATTATCGACTGGCCTACAGGAAAGTAGGTTATGTCAATTGGTGTGAGGCTTTGGGAACAGTCCTGGCCAATGATGAAGTGAAAGATGGATTTTCGGAGAGGGGAGGACATCCTGTTGAGCGTCGGCCTATGATGCAGTGGTCCTTGCGAATAACGGCCTATGCAGAGCGTTTGCTTCATGATTTGGATAAACTTGAGTGGTCTGACGCCCTCAAAGCCATGCAACGCAATTGGATTGGAAAATCGGAAGGTGCACAAGTGTTTTTTGATGTGGCTGATCATGAATTGAAGATTGAAGTATTCACTACTCGCCCGGACACTATATTTGGAGCCACTTATGTGGTGCTGGCGCCAGAACATGATATGGTGGCGACCATCATTACTCCTGAACAAAATGAAGAAGTAAACAAATATATAGAATACGTATCAAGTCGAAGTGAGATTGACCGCATGTCTGATGTGAAAGAAGTAACCGGTGTGTTCACGGGAACTTATGCTATTCATCCCTTTAATGGCAAAAAAATACCCATTTGGCTCGGCGAATATGTTTTGAAAGACTACGGAACTGGTGCCATCATGGCCGTGCCAAGTGATGATGAAAGAGACCATGCTTTTGCACAAAAATTTGGGTTAGATATCATTCCAGTAGTGGACAAGTCAGACTATCCTCATGCAGGAATGCACGATAAAGTAGGAAAAATGATAAATTCAGGTTTTATCAATGGCATGGAGGTGAAAGATGCCATAGTTATGATGATAAAGGAAATAGAAATGAAAGGAATAGGGTCTAAAAAAATTAATTATAAGTTGAGAGACGCTAACTATTCACGACAAAGATATTGGGGCGAGCCTTTTCCTATCAAGTATGATACTGATGGTGTGTCTCATCCGTTGGCGTTCGATGAGTTACCCTTAGAATTGCCTGATTTGGAAAACTTTCAACCCGCCTCTGGTGGCAAGTCTCCTTTGGCACGTGCAGAGAAATGGGTGAATCAGTTCGAAGGATTTACTTTAGAAACTGATACTATGCCAGGATTTGCAGGGTCTTCTTGGTATTTTCTGAGGTATATGGATGCCAATAACAATACAGAATTTGCCTCTAAAAAAGCCATAGATTATTGGCAAGATGTCGATCTTTATATTGGTGGTACCGAACATGCCGTAGGACATTTAATGTATTCACGATTTTGGCACAAATTTCTATATGATTTAGGTTGTGTGCCGACTTTAGAGCCATTTAGAAAGCTCATCAATCAAGGGATGATTACGGCTTATGGGTATTATTTAGAAAATTTAAAATTGAAAGGAAGTGAAGATGTTTTGATAGGAAATATCAAGGATGTAGAGAATAAGGATCAATATCAATTAGGAAGTCCAATAAGGCTACCTTATGTATTGGAGTTTTTGGATACCCACCATAGATTGGCAAAATCTCATTTTTTGGACTATATCCAAAAAACAGGAAAAGACTATAATGTTTCGGCAGATACGGGAAAATATTTGTGGAAGACAGATACAGAAGGTCAAGAATATTTGACGGTAAACGTTGTGCAAGAAAAAATGTCGAAGTCTAAATACAATGTAGAAAACCCAGATGAAGTTGTTGCTAAATATGGCGCAGACTGTTTCAGAATGTATGAAATGTTTTTAGGCCCTATCGAACAATCTAAGCCGTGGGATACTAAAGGTATAGATGGTGTCAATAGATTTTTGCGTAAATATTGGGCTTTGTTTTATAATGAAGGTCAGTGGTCTGTTACAGATGAAACACCCAATGTGGAAGAGTATAAAATATTGCACACGACGATCAAAAAAGTGACTGAAGATATAGAAAGATTTTCATTCAATACTTGTGTGAGTGCTTTCATGATGTGTGTCAACGAACTCAAACGATTGGAATGCACTAAGAGGGCGATACTAGAACCATTAAATATTTTGTTAGCACCATTTGCACCGTTTATTACCGAAGAATTATGGGCAAAACTAGGTTATACATCATCGATTCACGAACAAACATATCCTGTTTTTGACCCTAAACATCTTATTGCTGAAGAGATTGAATACCCCATCTGTCTCAATGGTAAGAAGAAGGACTTGGTTAAAATACCTGCTGAAATGTCGCCCAATGAAATCCAAATATATGTTGAAGGTTTAGATGAAGTAAAAAAACATTTAGAAGGTAAAACTGTACAAAAAGTAATTGTAGTGCCAGGCCGAATGGTAAATTTTGTTGTAGCGGGTTGATGAGTTACTACATAATTCGGTTTATATTTTGTACCTCTATTTTCTATTGATATTATATATACTTGATAGTATCTAAAGAATTGGTATTTATTGAATAGTAGGTTTCAACATTTCTTTTCGATAAAAAGTAAGTGTGAACACAGGGTTATTACTACAATCCCTTATAAAAAAAAGTAATAAAGAATAAAATCGAGTATTTTGATATTCTGAACTAAAGTAGATATATTTTTGTTTAATAATGTGAATTGGTCTTAATCCAAACACCCAAAATATGACGACACCACAATTATATCCGGTAGGCCGACAAGATTTTCCTAATCTCATCAAAGAAGGATTTGTTTATGTGGACAAGACCATGCATGCTTTCAATATCATTAAAACAAGCAAAAGTAACTTTTTATCCAAGCCACGGAGATTTGGTAAGTCATTATTTTTGAGTACTTTAGAGTCGATATTTTTGGGCAAAAAGGAACTGTTTAAAGGTTTGTATATCTATGATAAATGGGAGTTTGAGAAATATCCGATTATTAGGATTTCGTTTAGTGAATTACCATATGAGGAAAATAATTTGCAAGATGCTATAAGTGAAAGGCTCATTGCAATTGGTCAATTGAATAATATAGAGTTAAAAAAGAAATTAATAAAAACTCAATTTAAGGAATTAATAGAAAAACTTTTTCAGAAATTCGATAAAGAAGTGGTCATTCTTATAGATGAATACGATAAACCCCTCATTGACTATCTGAACAAAGAAGATATACATCAGGCAAAAGCCAATAGAAATATACTCAAGAGCTTTTATAGCATACTCAAAGATGCAGAATCAAATATAAAACTCCTCTTCATCACGGGTGTGAGTAAGTTCAGTAAGATAAGTATATTTTCAGATTTGAATAATTTGACAGATCTATCTATAGATCCCAGCTACAATGAAATATGTGGGATCAGCCAAAAAGAGTTAGAGCACTATTTTGCTCAAGAACTTAAAATATATGACAAATATAAAATCAAAGAATGGTACAATGGCTATAAATGGGATGTCAATGGGGAAACATTGTATAATCCATTTTCAATATTGACATTTTTCAAAAACAAGGGTAAATTCCAAAACTATTGGTACGCTTCAGGCACTCCGACTTTCCTCATGAAGATGTGCCGTGAGCAGCATTTTTATAAATTTGACGAAGTCACTATTAGTGAAACTGAATTGGGCAATTTTGACATTGAAAATCTTCATTTAGTACCTGTTTTGTTTCAGACGGGTTATCTGACTATAAAAAAAGAAGATCTTTTTAATTCTTATATTTTGACATTTCCCAATCTTGAGGTAAAAGAATCTTACTTGAGAAACTTGGTGGATATGTATATAGATCCTTCGCAGTTGCTATCGAGCTTGATATTAAAAAATTTATTGACAGCCCTCACCACCCAAGACCAGGAACTGCTCAAAACAACGATCAATAGTGCGTTTGCCCATATTCAATACGACATGTGGCAGCGTGAAAACGAAAAGTTTTATCATGCTATCGTACACTTACTATTTTCGCTGATGGGAGTATATATATTTTCAGAAGTACACACTAAAAATGGTCGTAGTGATGCTATAGTTATCTACGAAAACAACATTTATTGTATAGAATTCAAGTTAGACAAAACTGCTGAAATGGCTCTATCTCAAATCGAAGCCAAAGGCTATACAGATAGATTTAAAGACACCAATGATACAATACACCATCTTGGTATCAATTTTAGTAGTGAAAAACGAGAAGTTTCAGAAGTGGCGTGGAAGATATTGGGTAGGGATTAGCTGAGAAGAGTTGGTTCTTTTGGGGGTTAAAACAAAATTGTCATAGACTCATAATTCATATTTTTATAATATGTTATCAACTAAAGTGTCTTTCTCATCACAAACTATACGATGTGATGTTTGTCACAAAAATATGGATAGGAGACTTGATATTCTGAACTAAAGTAGATATATTTTTGTTTAATAATGTGAATTGGTCTTAATCCAAACACCCAAAATATGACGACACCACAATTATATCCGGTAGGCCGACAAGATTTTCCTAATCTCATCAAAGAAGGATTTGTTTATGTGGACAAGACCATGCATGCTTTCAATATCATTAAAACAAGCAAAAGTAACTTTTTATCCAAGCCACGGAGATTTGGTAAGTCATTATTTTTGAGTACTTTAGAGTCGATATTTTTGGGCAAAAAGGAACTGTTTAAAGGTTTGTATATCTATGATAAATGGGAGTTTGAGAAATATCCGATTATTAGGATTTCGTTTAGTGAATTACCATATGAGGAAAATAATTTGCAAGATGCTATAAGTGAAAGGCTCATTGCAATTGGTCAATTGAATAATATAGAGTTAAAAAAGAAATTAATAAAAACTCAATTTAAGGAATTAATAGAAAAACTTTTTCAGAAATTCGATAAAGAAGTGGTCATTCTTATAGATGAATACGATAAACCCCTCATTGACTATCTGAACAAAGAAGATATACATCAGGCAAAAGCCAATAGAAATATACTCAAGAGCTTTTATAGCATACTCAAAGATGCAGAATCAAATATAAAACTCCTCTTCATCACGGGTGTGAGTAAGTTCAGTAAGATAAGTATATTTTCAGATTTGAATAATTTGACAGATCTATCTATAGATCCCAGCTACAATGAAATATGTGGGATCAGCCAAAAAGAGTTAGAGCACTATTTTGCTCAAGAACTTAAAATATATGACAAATATAAAATCAAAGAATGGTACAATGGCTATAAATGGGATGTCAATGGGGAAACATTGTATAATCCATTTTCAATATTGACATTTTTCAAAAACAAGGGTAAATTCCAAAACTATTGGTACGCTTCAGGCACTCCGACTTTCCTCATGAAGATGTGCCGTGAGCAGCATTTTTATAAATTTGACGAAGTCACTATTAGTGAAACTGAATTGGGCAATTTTGACATTGAAAATCTTCATTTAGTACCTGTTTTGTTTCAGACGGGTTATCTGACTATAAAAAAAGAAGATCTTTTTAATTCTTATATTTTGACATTTCCCAATCTTGAGGTAAAAGAATCTTACTTGAGAAACTTGGTGGATATGTATATAGATCCTTCGCAGTTGCTATCGAGCTTGATATTAAAAAATTTATTGACAGCCCTCACCACCCAAGACCAGGAACTGCTCAAAACAACGATCAATAGTGCGTTTGCCCATATTCAATACGACATGTGGCAGCGTGAAAACGAAAAGTTTTATCATGCTATCGTACACTTACTATTTTCGCTGATGGGAGTATATATATTTTCAGAAGTACACACTAAAAATGGTCGTAGTGATGCTATAGTTATCTACGAAAACAACATTTATTGTATAGAATTCAAGTTAGACAAAACTGCTGAAATGGCTCTATCTCAAATCGAAGCCAAAGGCTATACAGATAGATTTAAAGACACCAATGATACAATACACCATCTTGGTATCAATTTTAGTAGTGAAAAACGAGAAGTTTCAGAAGTGGCGTGGGAGATATTGGGTAGGGGATAGTTGAGAAGAGTTGGGTAACAAAAACAGTTATCCAAAAAATATTTTTTTATACTTGGATAGTTTTCTATAAAGACCTTGACAATGTTCAAACCATTTATTTTGTTAGGAGAGGGGATAGTGATTTTAATCAATATGTTCTTATGTCTTTATGCTATTTTATATTGCTTTTTCGTAAAGAAATGGAAGTAAAACTCTGTTATTCAGGCACATTTTTCTTCAGAAAGACACCAACATAAAATCCTATCTAAGCAAAATATGAGCGAAGTAGTTGATTTTGCAATAATTTTGGGCTTGAATATGGAAGACCATTTAGAATTTTAGGTACTTCATGAATGGACATACTGTTCTTAAATAAACACTGAAAAGGTCCGTTATTTAATACTTTGGGGTGTTGCCATTAAAATAAATTGAACGAAGAAAGATTTGTAAAATGAGCTATAATGTACTTACCATATCTCTTTTGATAAGCAACTCAAACGGCGAAAAAAAAATATCCTTAGCTCAAAAATGAGTTTGCCGAACTCTTAGAAAGTTTAGAACAAGAACCTTGACAAGGCACTAATCTTGGTAACAACTGTTACAAAATACGCATTGCCATTGCTTCCAAAGGTAAAGGTAGACCAGGCGGTGTAAGGGTAATTACCTATTTTGTGATTGCCGAAGAAACCGTTTTTTTATCTCCATTTGTGAGGCAATTTTTTATAATTTTGAAACTAAAATTAGTGAAAATATGTTATGCATTTGTGTGTCATTTGATATTAAGAATTAGATGATCATTATAAAGAAGTTTCAAATTTTCTTTGAACAAAATATTCAAATAGCTAAATAATTATGTTATGCTGGCAATACATCCACAATACATTACAGACAATAAAGGTAAAAAAATATCTGTGGTACTTCCTATGAAGGATTTTAAAGCCATTATGGAAGAACTGGAGGAGTTGGAAGATATAAAGCTTTATGACGAAGCCAAAAAATCTAATGAGCCATCTATCCCTATTGATGAAGCTTTTAAAATGATTGAAGCTAAACGCAAAGCGAAGTAATGGCTTATAATGTAACCTTAAAAAAACGAGCCATCAAAGCTCTTGAAAAAATCAATGATCCGTATTATTCCAATATCAAAGAAGCCATTTACAGCCTTGCCGAAAACCCACGACCTGCTGGTTACAAAAAACTAAAAGGTAGAGACGGTTGCCGTATCCGTGTGGCTGATTACCGCATTATCTACGATATTTTTGATGATGTCCTTTTGGTGGATGTCATTGACCTTGGACATAGAAAAGATATTTATGAATAAAGGTAAAGCCCGACAAATTGTACCAAATGATCTTTCATCACATACTCATGCCGTCCGGTGCTACCCACCCGTTTTCACGGTTTCCTCACTTCTCGCATTGTCATGCTCGATTCTGCCTTTGCAGAAATCGTTCGGTCATATACCGGCCTTCGCTGTGACTGCCTTATAGGCAGTTAAACATGATGCTTTCTAAAACGTTATTGACGTATTCATTGTTGCCTATGTAGTC
>CAZBCV010000061.1:0-15357 GCA_964490495.1 uncultured Aureispira sp.
GTCAAGGGCCGTGCTTTTTCAAACGGTTCGTCGAATCTTTTGACCCATACGTTCATGATACCGTTGTAGGCTTTCATAAATGATATCCATTGACCATCAGGGCTCAATTGTCCTCCGGAAATTTCAGGATTTCCAAAAAATAAATCCCTGTCCAGCAAGGGTGTTTGTTGTGCATTTACATGTACCGACATAGCAATAAAAAATGTTAAAATTAAAAGTCTCATTTGTGTTTAGATTTTAATGTGATAAAATAAGTACAAAACTATAGTTAATATCATTTATTCGCACATAAAATCTATTAATGTGGTGTATTATTCGACAAAGACCGCATTGGGCGATTTTAGAGAATTTTCGTGAGCCACTATTCCTTTTATGATAAAAAATTGAGCAACCATGTAAGTGAGCATGACTAATTCATTATGCGCATCTATGGGTGACAGAAATTTTCCTAAAGCAATTAATGCATCAGAAATCAAAAACAATAAGGCCCCAACTACCACAATCATATAATGTGACATTTTATTATGCCTCAATATGGCTGTACAAACCATGATAACAATAAGCAACATATAAACAAAAACAGGTATGGCCAAGCTACCAAGACTAGGCTTTAATATGCTAAAGAATATTGTGGCAAAAACTACCACAATAGCCATATATAATGTTTTGTTCTTTGATACCTTAATATCTCTGTGTTGTAAAAAAATAATCGAATATAAAATCTGCATTAATCCAAAACAAGCCAAACCAATAAGAAAAAAGGGTTCAGAGTCAAAAAGCAAAAACACATCTCCTAATAAAGCAAAAATCAATGCTGTTAACAAAATTGGAGATTGAAATTTGACATTCATAATATAGAAAGCTATTAAACTGCCTACAATCATAGGCTTGGCTACCATTCTATAATCAGTCAATACATGAAAAAACAAGATATTAACTACTATAATAAATGTATAAATCCAATCAAAAAGCCTATGTTTTTTATAAATTTCAATCATGATGATTTGCTTTTTACCATTTTGGAGGCCATATTCGACAATATGAATGCCAATATCAATAGAATAAACAATAAAATCATATTTCCAACATCTTGCAATATAACGGCCAAAGCAATAAATAAAATATTGACTACAAACAATACTCCAGTGGCTTGCATATGAGACATTCCTAAATCTATGAGAATATGATGAATATGTTTCCTATCTGGATGAAAAGGTGATTTTTTTTCTAAAATTCTTAAAATAAAAACTCTTAAAGTATCGAACAGTGGCAATATGAGTATAGCCACTGCAAGAGAGGGTGCTGCTTTAAAATAATAAGGTGAATCTCCAACATTATTATGTAACTCTATAAACTTTATAGCCAAAATAGAGATTATCATTCCTAATAACAAAGAGCCTGTGTCTCCCATAAAAATCTTCGCTGGAGTAAAATTATATTTCAAAAACGCTAATAATGCCCCAACTAAAGCAAATGACATGACGGCAAGTTCTAACTTTCCTATCATCAAAAACCATGTACCCAATATACTGGCTATCAATACACCCACACTTCCTGACAATCCATTGATTCCATCTATAAGATTAAAAGCATTTATGATAACTATTATAGTAAATATTGATAATACAATACTCAATACTTCAGGTATGTCATGAATACCAAAAATTCCATATAAACTTGTCAATTTGATATTGGCCCGAAAGACTAAAATAGCCGCTGCGAATAATTGTCCCAAAAACTTCTTAGAAGGCGAAATAGGATCAATATCGTCTTTAGCTCCAATCAAAAATATTATGATAAATGCGCACAAAATGAACTGCAATTCTGCGAAGTTATTGTAGGGTGTCCACATTAATATAGCAAAAAGAGTACCTGCAAATATTGCAATTCCACCCAATGATGGCGTAATAACATTATGGGATCTTCTATCATTGGGTTCGTCAACAAGATTTTTCTTTATGGCTATATGTATAATGGAAGGAATAGCCAAATAGGTCAACGCAAAAGATGTAACTAATGCCAATACAACTTCATAAATTTCGAAATTCATGCCGTAAAGTTATGATTTAATTTTATAATTTGTTGAATTTTCATAATATATGTTCATATTATTGAGAAAGATTTATTTCTAATCGCTACCCATTGCTTTTTGCAATAACACTCCTATTCCCTGAAACAACATCATTTAAACTTACCTTAATATCCACATCTAATGGCAAATATATATCTACTCTGGATCCAAATTTTATAAATCCCAATTCTTCACCTTGTGAATATTTATGATTTTCTTTGGCATAAAAAACAATACGACGAGCTAAAGCCCCTGCTATTTGTCTCAATAATATTTTTTTACCAAGGGATTCATAACAAATAGTCGTCCTTTCGTTTTCTGTTGAAGCTTTTGGATGCCATGCTACCAAATATTTACCCGGATGATACTTCGTATAAAGTACATTACCACTTGATGGAAACCAATTGACATGTACATTGAGGGGAGACATAAAAACCGAAACCTGCCAACATTCTTCTTTAATATATTCTGGTTCAAAAACTTTTTCAATCACTACTACCTTGCCATCACAAGGCGACAAAATAGAACTATCGTCATTATTTACTACATTTCTATTGGGGGACCTAAAAAAAGATATCAAAAACAAATATAAGATAACAGAAATTATAAAGAAAACAATAAACATTGTTGCCGTGGTGTATGTATAAAAAGCCCAATTGATAAGTCCTAGAATAACAAATCCTAAAATTAAAGTACCTTTTCCTTCTCTATGTATTGTCATAAATAATCAAATATTAATTAACTACTTTAAAAAATTTGCAGCAAAAGTAATACAAATGGTAGAATAAATATAAAACTATCGAATCTATCTAAAATTCCACCATGACCCGGCATAAAACTTCCTGAATCTTTCACCCCAAAATTTCTTTTTATACACGATTCAAATAAATCTCCTAATGTACCTGTAATCCAGATAATTACACTCAAAATGGCCATAAATAATCCCGAGTTTTGTACACACCAATCAGAAACAAAATAAAATTTTGTTGGGTCTGTTAAAAATAATTCACCAGCCATCCATGCTAATGGTACCGTCAATAATCCTGCTCCTAAAAAGCCTTCCCATGTCTTTTTAGGTGATATCCTTTCAAACAATTTTGTTTTACCTATGCGAGAACCTACAAGATAGGCCAATGAATCTATGAGCCAAATGAGAGCAATAACTGTAAGCCAAAATATTGGACAATATATGGGAGAGTTGAGTACAAAAGAAATAAATAGTCCTAAGGGCAAACCTAAATAAACAATCAACACTACAAAATAATGTCGCACAAAGTCAATAAATGGGATAAAAATATGCAAAATCAATCCTAAAACAAACAAAATACTGAGCGCCAATACCCATCTATATAATGTATTATCTGGCATTACAAACATCAACAAAAGGATTGTAAGAACTACAGTCAAAACAGAAGCCACCCTCAAATTAGGCCTATTGGGCATAATCATTTTGGACATTTCCACTGAGCCCACCACAGCGATGGTAAGCCCTAACAATGCCATGCCATATTTACCTGCAAAGATCAATAATACCACTATAATTGAAAAGAGGATTCCTGTTTTTGCGCGTTGTTTCAAAACTTGTTTTTTATCCATGATACACTAACTTTTGTCCCACTCTATTGCGGTAAATAACAAAAAACAACCATGAAAAAAGACCCAACGATATAAACAACGACAACAAACTTACCTGTGTATCCACTTGATCTTTGTATAAATCAACATTCCCCATAGTGTATAAAGACACTATCAGAAAACTATTGTTCAAAAAATGAATAATCATTGGCAAAACCAAACTTCCAGAAAAGTAATAGGCATAACCCAAAACAACTCCAATGAGAAGTTTAGGCAAAAAACCGATGACCTGAAGATGTAAGGCACTAAATATAATAGCACTCACCCAAATAGCCACATGAGGTTTTTCTGAACGGATTTCAATTTCCTTCTGCAATATGCCTCTAAAAAGCAATTCTTCGCCAATACCCGCCAATACACCTACTATAAAAATATTAGTCACCAAATCCCATATAGTATTCATTTCTAATAATTTGGGCAAATAATTTAAACTTTCATTATCAAACTTCATCAAAAAATCTGGTATATCGAGTTTCTTTACAATTTGGGCCAAAAAACCCATTGTGGGATATAATGAAAAAAGAGCAATGGGAAACAACAATAAAAATTGTGGTGGAAAATGTTTGAAATTTAAAAAAGAAATCAGATTTTTTCGATAACATATCCATAAGTATAAAAATGGACCTAAACAAAATATGAAAAAATGATTTAATCCCAAAGCAGCTTTTTTTAGTTTTATATTTTCTGACTTATTTTCTAGATTTAGATTGTCAGGTAAATCTTCAAAAAAATATGCCGTAACATAATCACTCACAAAACTCATCAGTATGATTGAAAAAACTAGTATTAATATCTTAATAGTAAAATGTTTATGTATCGTATTTTCAAATATGCCAAACATGACTACCTTTAAAAGTTCTATTATTGAATAAATTTATTGATTAAAATGTATTATTTCTATCAAAAATACCACAAACTAAATCATTTTTTTTGATTCTCAAAAGTTTTATTCACTTTTTTTCTGACATTTCCTCTAAATATTTTCAACGATAAGTTTCACGAATTTCACGAATTATTTTTTCTTAAATATCTATTAAACAATAGTCTTGTATTAATATACCCATTGTCCGATATAAGTATTGCATATTTAATCTTATTAAATTATTTGTTTTTTTATGTTTCATAAGTTGTAGGATTGTGAATACTTATATCCTACCCCATTGTAATGTCTATAGATTTAAATATTCCTTTTTATGAGGTCAATAGATGCAGTTAATAGCCATATAGGTATTTTTTAGTTTTCATTTGATGTTCTCTTTTTGGACTTGAATCAAAGTTTTCTCTCAACATCTGGCTACGGCCAGCCAGAGCTATATTATTAACTTGAATTGGTATGGATTCAACAATAAAAATGTTTTCATCCTGATTAAGTTCAACCGAGAAAAAATTCGTTAAAAGGTTATGTTAAGACATAAAAAAAGAAAATTCTGAATCAAGATTAGTCTAAAAACCTAATCAATAAAAGAATGTGAATGGCAATATGGTTTTGGACCTTTTTTTTATCCACAGGTCAAAACAAAAAACTTCATCAATTGTCTCCTTCTTTTTTTCGAGAAATATAAAAATGAATTTAGAAGCCAAAGATATAGACAGAATAATAGAAATGGCATGGGAAGACAGAACACCCTTTGAAGCCATTACTTTTCAGTTTGGGTTGAGCGAAAATGAAGTAGTTGCCCTGATGCGTTTATCGCTCAAAAGATCTAGCTTTAATCTTTGGCGCGCGCGCGTACATTCGGGAATAAGTCAAAAACACAGAAAAAAGAGAAATTCTGAAATTTCAAGATTCAAATGTTCTCGTCAAAAGTCTATTAGTCTCAACAAAATAAGTAAGAGGTGACTTTACAGCCTATCAATGTCGTGTGGATGAAGCGTGATATTCGCACCCAAAATCATCTTCCGCTGATGGAAGCAGAAAATCGCTCATTACCATATATTGTACTCTATATCTTTGATACAGATGTCATAAACTATCCAGACACAGATATGCGCCATCTCAGGTTTCAATACCATAGTTTGATGGATGTAAGAGAAAAACTAGGAGGCTATGATATATCGGTACATTGGGCCTATGGAAAAACAATAGAAATTTTTCAACATTTAAGCCATTCCTTTCATATTCAAAATATCTTTAGTTATCAGGAAACTGGCACATTATTGACTTACGGTATAGATAAGGAAGTGAATTCCTTTTTTAAAAACAACAATATTAAATGGCAAGAATTTCAGCGAGATGGAATAGTAAGAGGTATCAAAAATAGAAAAAATTGGGATCAAATGTGGTACGCTACCATGCATACACCGATGATTATTAATTCCTATTCTAGACGCAAGGCTTTACATTGGGAACATGCTTTTTCAGTTCCTGACAATATGCTGAAATTGTGGCAAAACTACCCAAAGAACCAACAGCCTCCAGGAGAAGTTCAAGCATGGAAGTATCTTCATTCTTTTCTTAAGGACAGGCATTGTTTTTATTCAAAACACATTTCAAAACCCCTGAGTAGTCGCACTTCTTGTAGCAGGTTGTCGCCCTATTTGGCTTGGGGAAATTTGAGTATTCAACAAGTTTATCATTCGGCCTATTCTCAAAAACAATCTTCAGTTCATAAGCGGGCTTTGACCAATTTTATGACAAGACTCAAGTGGCACTGTCACTTTATCCAAAAATTTGAAACGGCCTGCGAATATGAAAAAATTTGTATCAATCATGGTTATGAATCATTGGAATATCCCAAAAACGAACTTTATCTCGAAGCATGGAAAAATGGCCAAACGGGCTATCCTTTGGTCGATGCTTGTATGAGATGTGTGGTTTCTACGGGTTGGATTAATTTTAGGATGCGGGCTTTGGTGGTTTCATTTCTCACACATCACTTGTTTCAAAGCTGGAAAGACGGTGTTTATTTTCTGGCTCAACAGTTTCTCGACTATGAACCAGGCATTCACTACACACAATTTCAGATGCAAGCGGGTGTGACAGGTGTCAATACCATAAGAGTGTACAATCCTACCAAAAACGCTCAAGAACACGATCCAGAAGCAGATTTTATCAAACAATGGTGTCCAGAACTATCGCATTTGCCTCCACAATTTGCCATAGAGCCATGGACAATGACACAAATGGATGAGGTTTTTTATAACTTTAAGTTGGACGTCAATTATCCCAAACCCATCATATCTATGGAGGAAAGCAAAAAAAATATTGCTATCTTGTGGAACATGAGGAAAGACACACACGTCAAAGCTGAAAATAAAAAAATATTAGCGACTTTGGTCCGCCCAAATAATGAAACAACGCACCATAATAAATCATAAACCTCATTAGTTCTATGATAAATAAACCCAAAAAGCAACATTTACCTTCAAAAATATGTGCCACTTGCAAAAAAGCTTTTGTGTGGAGAAAAAAATGGGAAAAATGCTGGGAAGAAGTGAAATATTGTAGCGAAAGATGCAAGAGAAATAAAGTAATAGAATAATTCAGTAATCAAGGATTGTTAAAATATCCAAAATAAGTTATTACCTTTGTGGTGAAACCATCAAGTATTGGACAAAATTAATAAAATATTTAAACACTTATATTTTCATACGCGATTTTATTATTGGGTGGGTGTCGTGGTAGTGTTTTTTATTCTGTCTTTTTTTGTACCATTTTTATACTTGCCTACACATTTTGCCTTATATCTTTTGATAGGTTTGACCCTTTGGGATGCCTATTTATTATTTAATATGGAGAATGGAATGGCTGTCACACGTCAACTGCCCGAAAAATTATCTAATGGTGACAACAATGAGATAGTTCTAAAAATAAAAAACAAATACAATTTTGCAATAGATATAGAAGTAGTGGATGAAATACCTGTAGAATTTCAATACCGTGATTTTGCAGCATATGCGTCCATGCCGCCCCAAAGTACCAACGATATAAAATACTTACTCCGGCCTCATTTTAGAGGTCTTGTTTCATTTGGTCATATTATCGTAATTGTCAACAGTCCTTTTCAACTCGTCAAAAGGCGATACATGGTAGCATCTCATCAAAAGTCGGCAGTCTATCCATCATTCAAAAAAATGAAAAATTATCATTTGACAGCCTTGCCATCACAATTGTATTCTTATGGCATGCGAAAAACTCGAAAATTGGGTCACAGTCTTGAGTTCGAAAACATCAAAGAATATGTAGTAGGTGATGATTTTAGGACAGTAAACTGGAAGGCTACTGCAAAAACCGATCAACTTATGGTCAATCAATACCAAGAGGAAGTCTCTCAAACAGTATATTGTCTATTGGATAAAGGCCGTGTCATGAAGATGCCTTTTGAGGGCTTATCACTTTTGGATTATGCCATCAATGCCGTACTTATGATCAGTTATGTGGTGATTCAGAAAAAAGATTATGCTGGTTTTTTTTCTTTTTCCAAAGGGATAGAAAACAGTGTGGCCCCTGAAAGACGTTCTATGCAAATGCAAAAAATTATGGATGCATTGTATAATGTAAAGACCGATTTTTTTGAATCCGACTATTCTAGATTATACAATTGGGTACGCCAAAAGATCTCTCATCGAAGTCTTTTGATACTTTTTACAAATTTTGAAACACAAGATGGGCTACAAAGACAACTTCCTTACCTTAAAGCTATGGCTAAAAATCATTTGTTATTAGTAGTGATGTTTCACAATACAGAGTTGGACAGATATGTTCACCAAACAGCAAAAGACACTAAGGCCATGTTTGACAAAATAGCCGCAGAAAAATTTGTCTATGAAAAAAAACTTATCCTCAAGACCCTCAATCAAAATGGTATTCAAGCTTTGCTCACCACTCCTGAAAATACTACAATAGACACCGTCAATAAATATCTTGAACTTAAGGCCAAAGGAAGAATATAATTCAATTTTCAAGAACATTTTTTTGCAACAAGCGTTTCGGACAAAATTGATTAAAATGAAAAATATCCATTACTCCGTACAAGTCACTACTGGTGTGCTTATGTTTTTTTTGTTCCTCTGCGGATTTGACGATACTGCTCACATCATTATGTCATTATTTATCCTCCTGAATGTCATGATTGTATGGATGGTGTATAGTGTTCTAAAATATGGTGAACAATCCACTTATACATTTTCAGAGCGCTTCTACGAAGACAAAGACAATAAGATGATTCCTGATGGAGATGAGTTGTAGTTGTTTTTAAGAATATCACCTCAAACCTTAGATTTTATTGTTATACCTAAATATCTAAAATGAGATTCGTTATGAGACCTTCAAGTACAATAAAATCAGTACTTTTGACGACAAAGCATAGACACCCCTATGGTGCGAAGTCAAAAGTAAGCATAGCGACTGATTTTGAAGTAATTGGAGGTCGTAATAGATTATCATTTTAGATTTTTAGGTTATATAAGTACAATAGATTCTTATTGGGCTTTTTTAAGGCTGATTAATTTTTGTTTATCTCCTCTCTATATTCACTAATGATTGATTTGAATTTGTGTTTGAGCTTTTGAGCTTTTTCAGTTGCCCGTAATACAGAATTTGTTGCCTCTGTTTTATTACCTTGTTTGTAATATATCACAGACAAAAAATCATCGTAAGCGTAGTGCTCAGATTCATGAGCCAAAATGGCGATGGATTTCTCGATGCTTTCAAAATATTCAACATTTTTTTCATTTATTGCAATAGATATAAAAGCTGAATATAATAAATCCCAATCAGATGTTTCTGGATAATTTCTAATAAGAGCTTTGGCATGAACGGAACTTTTTTCTTGACTGTCGGCATTAAAGTACGGAAGAACTTTCAATTCATGAAAAGAAACCATGTAGGCTAAGCACTTTTTCTTTTCAAGCCCAGTCAATTTTTCAATAAAATCACATTCATCAAAACAACTTTTATCCAATACCAATTTGAATTCTTTTTTTAAAAAACTATTAATCAACTTTTCTCCTAAATAATTGCCTTTGAGATTTTTTTTGCTAAGAAATGAACAGAAATTATCATAAGAAATATGTTCACCGAAGTTTTTTAAAACTATCTCTGAAATAGGTTGAGATGATTGAGCCCATTCTAATATACGATTACTCCTTAATATTGGAGGTAAATTTACAATCTCATTTGCTATTTCTGACACTATTTCATTTTCTGTAAGTGATATAAAATTATTTGGGTCAGTTTTATCAATGGTGGATAGAGATTTGTAGTAATTTAGCTTCGATTTTAAATGGTTTAAGCCAGGAAATCCACTATACGATTCAAGTACAGTTCCTGATTGATCCATTATCATTACAGTAGGAAAAGATTTTATAGAATATTTTTGCAAAAATGAAGCATTATCTTTTTCATTTACCTTTAAATTTATAAAACTTTCATTTAGTAAACTCACTACTTCATAATCCCCATTGATTTGTTTCAACATCACTTTACAAGGGCCACACCAATCCGCCATTACATCTACAAAAATAAACTTTTTCTGTTGCGCAGCCAAGTTTTTAGCTTTTTCAAATGAAGAAATAAACTCAACATTTGCAAAAAGACTGAAACCATATAGTATGAGCCCTATTGTAAAAAATACCTTTTTCATTTTACAACTTTAGTTATTAATATATCACAAAGGTATAAAAAAAGTGGTAACAAATTTGCCACCACTTTTAATTTTTTACTGAATATTCTTTATCTATAATCTCTCAATAATACCCGCTATCCCTTGGCCGCCACCCACACAAGCTGTGACCATGCCGTATCTTTGATTGCGGCGCTTCAGTTCATTGATGATTTGTATGCTAAGCTTCGCTCCAGTACAACCTAATGGATGTCCCAATGCTATAGCGCCTCCATTGACATTGACGATGTCTGGATTAAGGCCCGCCTCTTGGATGACAGCTAATGCCTGAGCCGAAAAAGCTTCATTGAGCTCTATCAAGTCTATATCATTTAGTTTTAGTCCTGCTTGTTTAAGTGCTTTGGGTATGGCTACTACAGGACCTATGCCCATGTACAACGGATCTACTCCGCCCACCGCACAAGAAACTAATCTTGCTACTGGATTAAGGCCCAATCTTTTGACCATTTCTTCGCTCATCACCAACGTAAATGCAGCACCATCTGAAGTTTGAGAAGCATTTCCAGCAGTCACCCTACCATTGACCTTAAATACAGGTTTTAGTCTAGATAGACCTTCATAAGTTGTATCTAATCTTACGCCTTCATCAGTATCTACTACATAAGATTTTTCTACCCTTTTATTATCTTCAACAGTCACCTCTGTCACGGTGACGGGTACTATTTCGTCTTTGAATCGCCCTTCTGATATGGCAGCGCCGGCCAATTGGTGCGACCTCACAGAAAATTCATCTGCTTTCTCTCTAGATATGTTATATTTTTCAGCCACTGCTTCAGCGGTGTGACCCATACTCACATGGTAATTAATATTTTCTAACGAGGCATTGTAGCTCGGCACTAATTTATAGCCAGTCATGGGTATCAATGACATGGATTCTGTACCCCCTGCTATATAACAGTGGCCCATTCCAGCATTGATTTTGGCCGAAGCTAAAGCAATAGCTTCTAATCCAGAAGCACAATATCTATTGATGGTGAATCCAGGTACTTCTTGTCCCAATGCTCTTGCCGCTATCAATCTACCTACTTGCAGGCCTTGTTCACCTTCCGGGTTGGCGCATCCCACTATGACATCATCTATGACTTTTGGGTCCAATTCTGGTACTTGTGTAGCCAGAAACTTAATTATGTCAACAGCTAAATCATCAGACCTGTAATTACGAAATCCACCTTTTTTGGCTTTTCCAACCGCCGATCTAAAACCTGTAACTATATATGCATTCATGATATTTTTATTTTTTTTTTGTGATTTTTAATGGTTAGTTTCTTAATGGTTTATTATTCATCAATAAGTATTGAATCCTATCCAACGTCTTTTGTTGACCCAAAAGCTGCAAAAAAGCTTCTCTTTCTATATCCAAAAGATATTGTTCGCTGACTTTTTGCTGTCCCGTAAGGTCACCACCACAAAGAACGAAAGCCACCTTTTTGGCTATTTCTAAATCATATGCAGACATATATTTACCTAAATAAAATTCATTGAGCGCCGTATAAAGTGTGCCTAATCCGCCTCTCCCCAATACTGTCACCTCTTGTGGTGTAGGGGGTGTATAATTTCTGCTCAACTCCAATACTTTAGCTTTGGCTTGTGATAGCACTTTTGACAAATTGATTTCTACAATATCTCGTTCTTTATCCAAATACCCTAGTCCATAGGCTTCATAAGCAGATGTAGCTACTGCCGCCGTAGCTATTGTTTTGAGCTTTTCTATGAGGGTAGGTATCTGCACATCACCTTCAAAAAATGAGTTGGAGGCTCTTACCGCAAATTCTTTTGTGCCACCGCCTCCGGGTATGAGACCCACACCCACTTCTACTAATCCAATATAAGATTCAGCATGGCACACTGCTGCATCTGTATGCATCAATATCTCGCATCCACCCCCGAAGACATAGCCTTGTGTTGCTGTAACTACTGGAATTGAAGCAAATTTCATAGCCATATTGAGCTGTTGAAATCCATCTACCATTCTTTCAAGTGTAACAAAATCTTTTTGCATGGCTAGCATGCCTACATTCATCAAATTGGCGCCCACTGTAAAGTTTTTGGCATTGTTTCCTATGACTAATCCTTTCCAATCACCTTGTTGTGCCAATTGAAGCGCTTCTTGAACGCCTTGACCTATTCCTTCTCCTATCGCATTGGATTTGGATATAAACTCCAAACACATCACCCCATCGCCTATATCGTGGAGAATGCACTCAGAGTTTTTGTACACGGGTGTATTTTCTCTAAAATTATCCAAGTGAATATTTAATTCTGTACCTGGTATATTTTTATAGCTATGAGATATAATATCATAATATTGTCGCTTGCCACTTTGTATTCTATAAAAGGACGTAACACCTTTTTGGGCTAAATCTAATAACCATTGAGGTAGTTTTTCGCCATTCTGCTGAGCTAATTCTATTCCTTTTTCGATACCTACTTTGTCCCAAAATTCAAAGGGGCCATAACTCCAAGCATAACCCGCTTTCATAGCATCATCCACAGCAAAGATAGTATCGCTTATTTCTGTAATGCGATTGGCGGCATAGGTCATGATACCGATGAGTAAATCTCTCACAAAATAACCTGATTTTTCGTCTGAGGCCATCATCTCATGGATACGCTTATCCATTATTTCTACCTTTTTGGCTATACCTACTACGGGAAGAAGGGATTTTTCTGAAGGTCTATATTCCAACGTGTTTAAGTCCAATTCGTAAATAATAGTTTTTCCTTTATCGTCTTTTTGATTTGTTTTTTTGTAGAAACCTTGGCCAGACTTATTGCCCAACCAATTATTATCCAATAAAAATTGAGTAGCTTTATGCGTTCCTTTGTCTTTTATTATTTTAACATATTCGTCATCTGGGCAATTGTCTATCACTCCTTGAGTCACTTTGACAGATGTATCCAAACCTACTAAATCTAACAATCTGTAGCTTCCTGTACTAGGCCAACCCATTGGGTCACCTGTAATTTTGTCCACCTCTGAAACAGAAAGTTGATATTTTTCGGTGAGTTCAGCCACTTTGTTGCCAGAATAAAAACCAATTCTATTGGCTATGAAGGCAGGTGTGTCTTTGCAAAGAACAGTTTTTTTGCCTAAGAACACTTCACCATAATGCATCCAAAAATCAATGATATCTGGATCAGTACCTTCATGGGGTATCACTTCAAACAATGCCATATATCTTGCAGGGTTGAAAAAATGGGTGCCGCAAAAATTCTTCTTAAAATCATCACTTCTACCTTCTGCCAAAAGTCTGATAGGGATACCAGATGTATTGGAAGTTACTAATGATCCTGGTTGACGAAGGGCATCTACTTTATCAAAAATAAGTTTTTTGACATCTAATCGCTCTACGACTACTTCAATAATCCAATCATAATCAGAAATCTTTTCTATATCATCTTCAAAGTTTCCTGTGGAGATTCTGCTTACAAAACTTTTGTCATACAATGGCGCTGGTTTTGATTTTAAAGCAGTAGCCAAGGCATTATTTACAATGGAATTTCTAGCAGAAGGATTGTTTTTTTGATTTTCTGGCAAATCTCGTGGTACGATATCTAACATCAGTACTTGAATACCTGCGTTAGCTAAATGGCAAGCGATACCCGAACCCATTACTCCAGAACCTAGTACGGCTGCTTTGGTGATTCTTTTTGTCATAATAAATTTTGTATTTAAAAGGTAATATTCTAAAAATTTCCATAAAGTTATGAAGTTTTTTTAATGCTGACAAATTTTTTATTAAAAAATTTAACTTTGAGTTTAATTTTTTAACAAATTTGATAAAAAATCACCCATTTTTCCCTGAAAAGGAAGTCTTTTTGAGAAAAGGACAAAAAAAAAGGCATCGGTGGCCCGATACCTTCTTACTTATTAACTAACAAATCACCTTTTTAAAATCATTATGCAGTATGAATTCAAATAGCTTTCTATTTTGTAATTCACTAATGATGGCACAAAGGTATGACATATTTTTGATACCAGACAACTATTTAACTCATATTTAACAAAATTAAATTTTATTTAATACATAAAATAGATGCCATAAAAATATAATATTCTTTTATTTTAATATTTACAAAATTTTATTTTAATTTTGTTTGATTTTCTTATTCTTATACATACGCTAAAATTGAGAATTCATATTTAGATTTTTACATAAAGAAATATAAGAATTTAGATATTTATTAACTAAAAGTAAATATACTTTTGGTAAAGAAAATAATTTCTATTTTGAATGTTGCTAAAAAGAGAATGAAAGCTATAACCAATAATATGGATAAACAATGAAGAAAAGATAAACAAATAGGAGTACAGACATTATAAGTGCAGAAAACATTCTAAAAATTGAGGGAACTTAAAAATGGCTAAAACTTATAAGAAATGCCTGCTTCATATACAAAATTTAAATGTTTGACTCTAAAAATGTCCTTAATTACCACATCTTCAAACTGTCGTGCAAACTCTAAAAGTAAATGAGCATGGAGTCCTTTGTATATAGGCACATTTAAATTGATACCTGTGTACAAAAACAAATTTGAAGTATTATTTAATTTCATTTCGGTTACATCTCTTTCAAACAAATGGAACGAGGAAGTAAGAAACCCGTCAACAAACCTATGCTTATTCAAGGCCGATCCACCACCTGTATAAATACTTAGAAAAGACGTTATTTCTCTTTCTATAAATAGGCCAAAAAGGTATTTTTCAAGAACAATTTCAAAATCTTCGATGTAAAATTTTTCTTGACTTAATCCATACACAATTATATCTTGTTCAGGAAAAGAATATCTAAAAATATCAGCTTTGTAATGTGAAATTTGGTGCCCCATAGTACCTCCTACATACCATTTATCATCTATAAATTTAAACTTTCTTTTAAAGTTTAATCTTGAAGAATTTTGCGTTTGATAATTATCTTTATACCTTTTATAACCATATTCGTACTCTTTTAAATTCTGTCCGTTTATGAATGTGGCGCTCTCATATTGGCGTTTAAAACCTATACTAGCAGCTATTTCCCAGTTTTG
>CAZBCV010000062.1:0-14961 GCA_964490495.1 uncultured Aureispira sp.
TTTCTGACACGCACATAAACCGTACCACCCATAGACACATAAGCTGAGGGGTTTGTGATAGGTATCATGGCATCCATATCTTCAAACCATTCCACGGTCAATGAGCCATTGCCACCATTGACAGTATTGTTGAGGGATGTGAGGTCAAAAGTACCATTTCCGCTAGCATCAGCACAAGCATTCAATGGTCCGGCAGGAATAGCGGTTGGAGCGGAAGTTAAAGTCAAAGAAAAACTTCCTGAAGCCGTGCCTGGGCATCCTGATGCATCTGAAATGCCGGTCAAAACTAAAGAACCAGTACCAGAAAATATAGTGGGAATATTGATGGTGAACGTCCCTAAATCAATGGTAGGAAAAGGGCCTGACCCAGAGTAACATATCGTAAAATCCTGTGCAGCAGTGACTCCAGGGATAGGAGGCAATGCAAAACCAGGAGGTGAAGCTGTAAGGTTTATAGTATAGGGTTCACTTCCACTTGTAAATGTAAAACTAAAAGTGGCGCATTGACCCGGACATAATGTGGCACTTCCTGATAAAGTACCTGAAGGACCTTGTGTGGCCGTAACTGAAACTTCTGCTGTGCCTGGACATGGACCTGCCGTTGTATATAAAACATCATAAGTATTGGATGTCGCATTGCTAATTTGGCCCGTTGAAGCGTTGATAGTGGCACCATCACCAGGTGGATTTGCAAAAGAAAAAGTTCCTCCTGGTGGAGAAATGTTAGTAGGTCCATTTGTGGTGCCAATACAAAAATCATTGAATGTAAAAGAAGCGGTTTGTGTAGCAGTGACCGTCACGTTTTGAGTACTTGTGCCAGGACATGTGCCTGAAGTTGTGTGTCTAATGGTATATGTAGTTCCACCTACACCACCACTTATTTCTCCAGTAGCCGCATCAATTGTTGCTCCATCAGAAGGAACAGGATCGAAGGTGAAACTACCTCCCGGAGTGATAATGTTTGTAGGCCCATTTGGGTCTCCACTACAAAAATCATCAAAATCGAAGCTTGCATCCTCTTGTGGATTTGCGGTGACTAAGACTGTTTGAGGATCTGGACAGTTCCCCGGTGGAGAATAGCTTACTGTATAGGTTCCCGCTGGAGCGTTTGAAATGACGCCTGTCATAGGATCGATGGTAGCACCGTTGGCAGGATCTGGATTAAACGAAAATGTACCGCCTGAATTGGTAATATTAAAGGCAGCACTTGAAGTAGGAATACAAAAGTCCTCCATATCAAAAGAACCATCAATGAGCGGGTTGACAGTGACGGTCATATCTACTTCTTCTACACAACCACCTCCGCTTGGCGTAAATGTATAAGTGGTGGTTTGAGTATTGTCAGGGGCGGGCGACCATGTGCCCGTAATGCCATTGTTAGATGTGGTAGGTAAGTTTATGACACCACCTTCGCAGATGTCAGGAAGTTGTGTAAAAATGGGCGTGGTTGCTGTTGCTAAGGGTGTACATCCTCCAGGATCGGTGGAAGTGAAGGTCCAATCTATTTCTACTACTTCGTCTCTTCTATTTACACTCAATTGTATTGTAATATCAATAGGTGTGGGACATGGATTGAAGAAGCACCCCATATAATCAACAAGTTGATCATTACTATAAGGACCTTGCGATACACCATTAACTAAAAAATCATCACTAGTATCTAAACCAGAGCCACTCGGGTCACAGTCAACAGATTCAGCTGTTAAACTTATATACTGATTTCCTGGTACTGAAATATTGTAAAAAATGCTTGATTGATCATGATTTCCGGTACCTAAAGGTGTACATATATTAGGGTCAACACATCCAGGTGCACAACCTCCTGTTGTTATTCCTAAGCTTAATTGCGATCCTAATCTTACGGGTTGTGAATGGCCCCAAAAAAATCCAAAAACTAAAATCATAACTAGGATTTTGGCTTTTAAATCAATATCTTGATAAATTTTTAGCAATGACATACTGAGGTTGTTGACTAATTATTTAATGTATAATTCCAAATTTCCTTTCCATCTGCGCCGTAAAAGGTAACTTTTACTTCCCTTTCTTTTCTTTTACCAGTAACTTCTACTGTTGCAAAATTTCTATCACCAATGATACTACCGGGCACGCGCAAGGTGTTGTTTTCCTTACTGTGGTCATATGTTTTTGAGGTCAGAGCCGATGAAGTAATGTCGTAAATAACGATACCGTTTTCAGTTTCGAGCCTGGATACTTCCGAATGGTGACGGTCGCCCGTCATGAAAACAACACCTTTTATTTTGTGTTCGTCTATATAATCTATGATCATTTGTCGTTCTTCTTCATAGTTGGCGTGATTTTCAAAAGCTTTTAAATCGCTTAAAAATTGACCACCAACAGCTACAAATTTGTAAGTCGCTTTACTGGCTTTTAATGATTCTAATAGCCAATACATCTGTTGTGCGCCAAGTATACTACCGTTTTCGGTTTCTACCGTTCGATACCATCTATTATCGAGGAGGAAAAATTGACAATCGTTCCAAGCAAACCCACTCGTTGCACCTTCTGTATGTCCAGCGCCATAAGATTCTGAGGGCCAAAATTCTCTAAATGCTTCCAGTGCATGATGTTTTAAAGGATAAGTCCAATCACTATCGTTGGGCCCATAGTCGTGGTCATCCCAAATAGCATAGTGCGGTTGGGAAGCTAAAAAGGGTTGTAGCTCTTTTAGTGTTCTTGTGTGAGATTGTCGATAGTATATTCCATGTCGGCTATCAAAATCGCCATCTCTAAAATAAGTATTATCGCCCAACCATAACATAAAGTCAGGCTTTTGTGCATTCATGTGGGAAATGATTTCAAATTCTCCTCCATAAGGTTCTCCTGGTCTGTCATAATCACTATCATTGACATAAAAACACGAACCGGCAGCAAATTTGAATGCTGGCGGGTCTATTCGGTAGGCCCAATGTGTTTGAGTGGTAAATTCTAAATTGTAATCAAAATTCAGTTTTTTATTATTTATGAAGAGCTCATATTGATAGGTAGTTCCTGTTTTGAGGCCGTTCAAATCTATAGTGGCCGTGTTTGAATAAGAATGTGTAATTATTTCTTTTGTTTTTATAAAATCATTATTAGTACCTTTGATTTTATATTGAACATATACAGGCACGGCCTCAGTAGTTTGTACCCAAATTTTAGCTGTTCTCAGTGTCGTAGGGCCCAACATAGGACCTGAAAGAAGTTTGTCATTTTGAGCTTTTACAGACAAATATAAAATGAAAGTAAATAAAACAAAAGTAATTGAGCGTTTAATGGAAAGGTTTTGCATTTGTCTATGGTGTATATTGGTTATGTTCTTATGAAAAAGAGCGTCAAAGTTAATTGATTTTTACTAAAATAAAAATATTTCAAATATAAAAATATCAAAAATGGGCCTTATTTATAATAATTGAAAATAAAAATTCTATTGTTGATCCTTAAATAATTCACTTTTCAGAAACTTTTTTTTTAACCCTAAGTGTTTAAATTATGAATGTTATATGTTAAACTTGTTATTGGCCTTCCTAACTCCATCTACTTTAAATATTTAGGTTCACTTCATAAATATTTGCATCTAAATGGGTGTGTTTTTATGAACAACTCCTCTTAAAACCCATTCTGCTGTACTTCTATTAGTGGCTAAGGGAACATTGTGCACATCACAGATTCTCAAGAGCATTTGAACATCGGGTTCATGTGGATGTTTGCCTAATGGATCTCTAAAAAATATCACTACTTTAATTTCTCCTGTAGCCACCAAAGCCGCAATTTGTGCATCTCCACCCAAAGGACCAGATAAAAGACATTCTACTTCGTATCCTTCATTAATGATATGGTTTCCTGTGGTTCCTGTGGCATAAATCTTAAATCCATTCAACAAATCCTTATGTGCGTTTACAAAAGACACCATCTCGGGTTTTTTCCCATCATGCGCTATTAATCCAATCCCCATCATGGCAGCAAATTTTTATTTTAAATATATTTACCACAAACGTACAAAAAAATTACTATTTTAGCGGCTTATTTCAACATTAAAAAATCATTAAGTATGAAGATGAAATTGATAATCAGCGTAGTATGTTCTATTTTTGCTATGTTTTTAGTGAAAGCACAAGGCGACAAAACGATGACCTCAAAGGTGTATGGCGAATGGAATGAAATAAAAAACACACAAATGTCTGATGATGGAAGAACCGTAGCTTATACGCTCAATAAAGAAATAGGGGACAAAAAATTAAACCTGTATAGATATAATTCTAACCAAACATATTCTTTTGATCGGGTAGCCAACTTTAATTTACATCCTTCTGGAAAATATCTCTTTTTTACCAAAAAATTGGCTCAAGATAGTTTGATTTCATTACAAAGAAAAAAAACAGCAAAGGATAAATTTCCTTTAGATACACTTGTCATTTTCAATTCTGAGGTAGGATCTAAATCTGAAATACCCCATGTTTTGGCTTATAATTTTCAAGAAAAAATAACCGACTTTATTATTTATTCAAAAAAGGATACTGTAATTCATAAGGATTCAACTTCCACAAGTCTAAAAAACAAAAAATGTATGGAAGACTATCTTGTCATCAGAAATTTATACACCGAAAAAGAGGACACACTTTTTAATACTAAAGATTATTCCTTGGCGAGAGATAGTGCAGTTATTTTGTATTCCACATGTTTAGGCGATAGCAGTTTATTTTACAATGTATATCGTAAAAATTTAAAAGACAGTACAGTACAATTAATTGCAGATAGTTTGTATGAAGTGAAAAGTTTGAGCTTAAGTCACTCAGGAGACCAATGGGCGTTTTTGTATCTCAAGAATAAAAGTACAAAATCATTGAAGCCTTATGAAATATTTGTGCAGTCTCTTTCAGACTCTTTGTCCAGAACTATAGACTTGACTGATATAAAAAGTAGGATTAACTCTGAACTTTCTTCGCATAAGGCTTTGTCTTGGTCAGAGAGTGGTCAACGATTATTTTTTGGCATACAGCCCTTATCGCCGGAAAAGGATTCAACACTATTGGATAATGAAATTGTTGAATTGGAGATATGGCACTACAATACACCCCGACACTATCCTCAACTCAATGCATCATTAGACAAGGATAAAACGAAGACTATGGGTGTTTTATATGATTTTTTGACCGAAAAAGTTATTCTCTTTGAGGACGAAGAAAAGGATAAAAGTCAACTTTCCCAAAAGGGTGACGGGAGATACATTCTTCAAATAAACACTAAACCACATGAGAAATCGCAAGTTTGGGAAGGAGAATTGCGAAAAGATATCTATTTGTTAGACACAGAAAGTGGGCAGAGCCAACTGATTTCCATTGGAGAATCTGGGCAACCTAAGTTTTCGCCTATGGGTAACTACGTTTATTGGTGGAGTAGGGTAGATTCAATATGGAAAACTTTGGATGTGAAAACTAAAGTAATCAATTATGTAGGTCTATGGAATTATTCAAAATTTCATGACGAACTCAATGATATGCCGTTGGAAGCAGATCCTTATGGAATGGCTGGATGGTTAGAGGGAGATACTGCCATTTTAGTTTATGATAGATATGATATTTGGGAATTAAAACCCAATAACCCCTTTTATTATAACAAATTGACAAGTGGTCGGGAAGAGAAAGAAATTTACAGGTATTTACAAACAGACAAGGAAGAGGAGTTTATAAGTACAAAAAATAAGTGGTTATTGCACAAAATCAATGAAAAAACAAAGTCTGAAGCTTATGTTGTACATAAAATGAACGATACACTCATGCGAGAGCTGATAAAAGGTGATTTTTGGTTATCGCGTCAGCCTCGGAAGTCGAAAAATGGAGATAAGTATATCTTCACAAAAGAGAGTTTTCAATTGTTCCCTGACTTACTATTGGCGGATGAAAATTTTCAATATGTACAACAAATTTCCAATGCGAACCCACAACAAAAGGACTATAAATGGGGACATGCAGAGCTTTTGAAATGGAGCACCTACAGCAGAAAGGTTAATGAAGGCATGGTCTTTTATCCTCCAAATTTTGATCCTGAACGAAAATATCCCCTCATAGTCAATTTTTATGAGCGTTCTGCTGAGAGTTTACACAGGCACAGGCCGCCAATGGCTCATCGATCCACAATTAATTACACTTATTATACCAATAATGACTATATAATTTTTAATCCTGATATTCAATACACCACAGGTCAACCCGGAGAAGATTGTTTTGATGCGGTTGAAAGCGGCGTGGATGTTTTGGTTAAAAAAGGTTATATTGATGAAAGTAGAATTGCCTTGCAAGGCCACAGTTGGGGCGGATATCAAGTAGCTTACTTACTGACAAAAACTGATAGATACCGATGCGCAGAGTCTGGAGCGCCCGTTGTAAATATGGTGAGTGCCTACGGAGGTATCAGGTGGGAAACTGGCCTTAGTCGTATGTTTCAATATGAAAAAACGCAATCTAGATTAGGGGCGACACTTTGGGAAAATCCAGAATTATACCACAAGAACTCACCGATATACAATATGGATCGTGTAACGACACCCGTACTCATCATGCACAATGACAATGATGGGCATGTGCCATGGTATCAAGGTATAGAATATTTTATGGCATTGCGGAGATTGAACAAACCCGCATGGCTGCTTAATTATAAAGGCGAGCCTCATTGGCCACTCAAATGGCAAAACAGATTAGATTTTAATATAAGGATGCAGGAATTTTTCGATCACTACCTCAAAGACAAACCCATGCCAGAATGGATGAAAAATGGGGGTTCACCCATGCAAACGATTGTAAGGCCTATGGGTGAATAAGGAAGAAGAATAAAGCAATATTAATTTGAGGCCTTAAGAAATATGGATGCTGTTCGAGCCTAAAATAGCTTGACAAAAAATAACTCAATAAATTTGTTGTCTTTTACTTTGATGTGCAATTCAAGTTTTATCGCAACTCAAACAGCCCTGAATTGGTATTGTATGTGGTGAAACCAATGATTCTGTCATAGATGTCGCCAATACCTCGGTAATATACGATGACTTCATAATCATTTTCTGTTTCGTTCCAGGATCCTTCCAATGCTCTGTAATCGATGTTTCCTTCACTGTCCACTATACCATAAAAATAATTATAAAAACCCTGCTTCAGTAAAACTGTAGTGGTGTACATATCTGATTGCGCGTCATATTTCATTCTATACTCTTCTCTAGGCTCGAAGCTATTTATGCCTCCCAAAACATAAATGTTGCTACCACGCTCTAGATTAATTCCAGCATCCAACTTGAAAGTAACATTTACATATTCAGACCTATAATTTCTATCTCTAGCATTCGATGCAATGTTGCGTGCAGCACTTCTGGTTTGGGCTATTTCCGCTGGATTTACAGCATCAAAAGAAGCCAAATTCAATAAGTTATTCAGATCTCTTCCACCTACACGTTCAAAATTTTCGAAATAAAATCTTCCATTAAAGTCAAACTCGGCAAGATGTACTTTTCTGGCTCTTGACTCTTCTTGATAGAGTGTTGCAAATATTTTATCTCTTTGTCTATCCACAAATTGAACACCTCTACCTATCACCATAAGCCTTCTGGTGTCAAATTGCCTGTATTCTGCCAATCCCCAAAATTCAAAAGTACGCAAACGATTAAATCTCAAATTGTTACCTGAAAATATTGTAGGTTTAGAAGTAACGTAATTGTCCCAATTTTCATTTTGAAGCATCACGATGGATACTTCCTCCAACGCATTGCGCATTGGGAAATTCTCATAATTTACATTGACTTGCATCTCCTGTTTAAAACGAATATTATCAATATCTGCAGGAAAAATCGATGTGACTTCCACTCCCACTTGCGATTCCATGACTAAAAATCTCTGACTCAATAGCGGATACGATATATCTTCTTCGTATATTACTAGTAAATAATTGCCCGAAACTCTGAATTGAGTATCCTCATTAGGAAACTTTTTCCAGTAATGAATGTATTGCGACCTTGTGTTTTCTGAGTATTCATAATTACGGAGGCGTTCATCATTAAAACCCGCTAAATACTCATTTTCTCGAAGCGTACTTGGCTGCCAATCTTTGTCGCAATGTATGATTCTGTAAAACAACAATCTTTCTTCATTCAATAAATCATCAAAATGAAGCGTTATGAAATCACCCCCTTTTAGTTTCATGATAGGAAAAAGCGTAGGAACATCATTGAGCAATACTTCTACAGATTGTATTTCTTTGTCATAAACTCTATTATGAAATTCAAATTCATATTTTTGACCCAAAAGAGAAAAGTGGAGTATTGTAATTAAAAATAAAAAAGTTAATCGCATGAAAATAATTTATAAGAATAAAAAGTTAGGATTGAAATTAAATAAACATAAATTGAGACGAATTTATTTCAAAAAAGTGTCATTTTCGTCAACCTAATCTAATAAGTTGTTTTTAATTTTGAAGTGTTCATATGCCTTTGAATGCCTAAATCAATTAATTTTTCCAAAAGATCTGAATAGGCCAACCCCGTGGCAGCCCACAATTTGGGATACATACTACTGCTTGTAAATCCGGGGAGTGTATTGATTTCATTGATTACAAAAGAATGGTCATCACGCAAAAAGAAATCAACACGTGACAGTCCTTCGCCACCAATAGCTATGAAGGCTTTTATAGCCATTTGTTGAAGGGTTTCAGTCAATGAATAGGGCAGATCCAATGAAATGGTTTTGGATGCTCCTGAATTTGAAATATACTTTGTTTCAAAAGAATAAAACGTGTCTGATACTTTGATGCCTCCTAATACTGATGCCTCAGGATTTTCGTTCCCCAAAATAGCACATTCTACTTCCGTTCCTATCACGGCCTCTTCTATGAGTAATTTCCTATCATACCTAAAACCATCTAGCAATGCTGCTTCAAACTCTTGTTGGGTACTCACTTTATGTACGCCTACTGACGAACCCGCATTAGCAGGTTTTATAAACATGGGCAAACCCAATTTTCCAACCGCATCTTCAAATGTTATTGTGTCTTTATTGGAGTGGGTCACTAATAAATAATTTGCAATAGGAATACCTGCATCACGCCACAGTCTCTTGGAAACTTCCTTGTCCATACCAATAGCTGAAGCCATGACATCCACTCCGACAAAAGCTAAATTATTGCTCCTAAAATGACCTTGAATAACTCCATCCTCGCCGTATGCACCATGTAGTACAGGAAATGCAACATCCATCGAACTTATAGACTCATGGGTGTTTTTATCCATTAAATGAGGTATATCATTGATTTTTTCTAAATACACGGGCTGAGTGCCTGGTTTTAGACTAATTTTTTCATTATCATTTTCATTATCTAAATAGGAATGACTACTGTACAAATACCACTGACCCTCCTTAGAAATTCCTACAATGTAAATGTTATATTTTTCTTTGTCTATGTTAGACACGACACCGTTGCCAGACCGCAATGAAATAATATGTTCTGTGGATGGACCACCCATGAGTATTAATAAGTTCTTTTTAGACATATATTTAATGTATGAAATCGCAAAAGTAAGAGGTAATTATTAATAATTCATTAAAATTGTAAAAAAGTTGTTGTAAAAAAACTAATATAATGCAAAAATCTAATCCCTTAGAATATTGTCATATTTCATATTCGCCTTCTTATGTTCATACTCCAAAGATTAATAATAGCAATAAATATCTAAAAAAAAATCATTTAAATATATAATATTATAATAATATGTTTTAATTTTGCGCTTTATAATTATAATAAACGGATATGTCGGAAAATATGAAGCCAGTAGAACACGTGTTCAAGACTCAGCGAATAATTGATATTGTCAACAATTTTGATGTTGAAGAATCATCTAATGGGCCATTGTCGTTGAAAGAAATGAAAAGAAAAGAGCTGCTTGAAAAAATGACAAGTGATAAAGATAAAAGAGATTTTATGTACATGTTTAATGGCCTTATGATTTCGGTTACCATAATGAGTTTGGTCCATACAGTAATCAGTTTTAGTTTTATTAGTTTATCTATTTTGATTTTGAGTATTGGATATTTTATATTTGTGAGACGTAGATTAACACAAGAAACTTTAAAGCTAGCCGTTGAAGACCATCAAAATGAACAATATCTGTGGAAAGGTTTTTATCTCAAAGAGTTAAGATTTAGCGCCATCAAGTTCGCATACCTATTATTTTTTCCTTTTCTTCTTGTTTTATTGGTTAGTTTTGTAAATAATGAAGGTTTTGAGTACTTTTTAACCAATTATTTTATCGCTCTTATGTTTAGTTGCTTGTTTTGGCTCTTCTTTTTCATGGACGACCAACAAACATTGGATAAAATTGAATCAGAACTTAATACTTTGAAATATTTATAAAAATAGATTAATTTTTTAGTATGATTTTTATGTAGTCAAGGGATTCCTTACTTGCTTTTTAGAAACTTGTAGGGATTAAAGACTTGAGTATATTTCACCCATGGAGTATTTTTGTAAGCATTTGAGCCGAAATAATTTATAATTCGGGCCATGTCCACTTCATCGTGATAGCCAGGAATGTTTTGAATAGTGTTAAGGTTTTCATCAAAAAATATTAAAGAAGGAAAACTTAAGTGACCTTGGGCATGTAAAATAAACCATTCATTGATGACGCGTTTTCCACTCTCTTTAAAGAGATATTCTTCATCTTTCCAATTTATTTTAGATAGTTTTTCTGGATTAATTCTTACGGCATAAAATGTTGCATTTATATATTGAACAATATGTGGATGTGTCAACGTTTTATTTTCAAATTGTGAACACCAGGTACACCAATCGGTATAAACCTCCACCATTATTTTTCGAGGTTCTTTGTTATTCAGTTTTTGTGCTTCTTCAAGGGTGTGCCACTTTATACTATTCTGACTATTCAAAACCCCACTTATAAAGAACAAATAGAAAAAAATAAAATATTTGCGTTTCAACATAATTGTTTTTAAATATGAATTTTAACTAATGTAGTGTCAAGAACATTGTTTTAGCCAAAAGGGTACGATTGTGCCCCAACTTAAATAATATTTAACCTTAAATTTTGAAATAATTCACTTTTTGTAATAAAATATTAGGGTGGCTTGTTAAATTTTTATAAACCAAAAAAAATAAATACAAAAAAAATACAATATATTAGTTTTTTAGACTAATATTGCGGCGTTTTTTAAAATATTTAAACTATTAATAATATGTCTGGTACAAGTGTAGTAACTTCTCGATATGGAGATGCCGATTTACAGGAGTTTAAGTTATTGATTGAATCGAAACTTGAAAATGCCCAAACACAGTATAAGTCTCTCAAAGAACAGTTAAAGGACATCACTGAGAATAACAATGATGATTTTGCCAAAGATATAACAGATTTTTCGTCCATACAGTCGGAAGTTGAAATGTTGACCAAAATGGCCAATCATCAAAGAAAATACATTCAGGATTTGGAAAATGCTTTAATTCGTATCAATAATAAGTCCTATGGTATATGTGTTGTCTCTGGTGAGTTGATTGACAAAAAAAGATTGTTGGCAGTCCCTACTACAACCAAATCCGTAATAGCTAAAACTCAGTCTGAAACTCAACATCTGCAAAGACCCAAGGATATTGATAGAGGTTTTGATAACATAGACGAGATGTTCAACGAAGAAAAACCTAAAGAACCACGCAAGCCGACAATTATAACAAAGGTCATTAAAAAGACTCCAGCTGTAAAAACACCCATTGACGATCTTGAAGAAGACAGTGAAATTGATAAAATTTTCTCTGAGTTAGATGTAATAAAAGAATTGGATGAGGCTGATTTAATTGTGGACGACGATGACGATTTAGACACTGGTTTTGATACCGACGAAGATCTAGATATGATTGCAGATGAATCATCTGAAGATGATTACGATGATGATGATTATTAATTAATTTTAAAATTTTATTGATTTTATATCTATTATTAAAGTCTCATGATTATATTTGCTCCAAAATATAATTATGAGACTTTTTTTATTGGTTTTATTCGCTTTTGGTGTATTTAGTTTTTCATTTTCGCAAGAAAAAATGACTTTTCCAAAGTCCAAGTCCTCTAAGTCCTTTTCAAGAGGCTCAGACGTATATAGCAAATCATGTAGTGGACAGATGTCTCCACACTCTATCCTTGAAAATTGGAATGTACAACTCACACATATAGATGCGTTCAAACACGCTACAACTGTGCCTCATAATGAAATGCTCATCTTGAAATCTAAGGCCAATAGTGTCGCATCTATTGAAAAAGAATTGAGGTCACCTGCCAAAAGTAAGGCCTCTGATAGTGTTCAAGAAGCTGTATTAGGACGAAATTTTCGGGGCAACATCAGGAGTGGAAGTGTACCTATGGACAATACAGTGGCTGTGTCACACAATGGACATATTGTTTCAGCTATCAATACCAATGTTATTTTTACACAACCTGATGGAATTGTAACTTACAACAAAGGATTTCCAGAATTTTTCACTTTGTTGGGATTAGGAACAAGAATGTATGATCCTCGCGTCATCTATGATACGGAACAAAGAAGATTTATTTTTATGTGTTTACATGGTTCTGATCCACAGACTACTCATTTGTGTTTAGCCTTTTCTGAGACAGAAGACCCTAATGGCATTTGGAATTATTACGCCCTTCGTGGCAATCCTGATGGCGACGACAATTGGTTCGATTATCCCAATATTGCAGTTTCTCATCATGATTACTATCTCACGGGTTTGATGAGAAATAGGGAAGGAGATTGGCAATATTCAGTGATGTATCAGATAGATAAAAATAGTGGTTATCAGGGAAAACCTCTGGAATATAAATACTACAATGATATTAAAGATGCTGATGGTTCCTTATCTTTTAATCTTGTACCCACTCCTGCAGGATGGGTGAATCTCCTCAGTCCAGGAATGTATTTTGTGAGCAACAATCCTACAGGTGGTAATACTTATAATCTTCATTACACCACAGAATCCACTCTAAACAACCCTACTTTAGTGGGCATTCAAAGTATAGGTTTTGAAACATCTTTGGCCCCGGATGCTCGTCAGCCCAATACAAATAAAAGGCTCAATACCTTTGATAGCCGTATTTGGTCGGCTATGTATTTGGATGGTGTCATTCATATGGGCAGTCACGTCAATACAGCCGAGGGTGATGTGGGTTTGTTTTATGGAAGAATGAAGGTGGAAGATGCTACTGTTGATGTCAATGTATTACAAGTTCCAAATATTGATTTTGGTTTCCCTTCCTTTGCCGCAATGGGTCATTCGCCGACGGATTCAGATATTCTCGTAAATTATATAGTAGCTGGGACTGAAACATTTCCTTCTCAAGAGGTTCGTATTTGTAAGGGGAAAGAAAGTGAATTTTTATGGTCGGAACCCACAACAGTTCGCAAGGGGAGTTCTTCGATCAATGTCTTGACTGGAGATGTTGATAGATGGGGTGACTACACAACAGCAGGTCGCCGTTTTGTCAATGACCGTATAGAAGCATGGGTGACAGGTTGTTTTGGAGAAGGAAGCTCATATTCTACATGGCTTGGACAGTTGAAAAGTCCCGATCAGAGTGACGATATTTTTATTGATTTCGTGGCCAATAAAACGACAACACCTATGAATTCAGAAATTACATTCAAAGATTTGACCGACGCCTCAATTATCAAAAGAAATTGGATTTTTGATGGAGCTATACCTAATGTTTCCGAAGATGTGAGTCCTCGTGTCACTTATGCTTCAAATGGATTCTATTCTGTAACGCTCATCGTGGAGACATCACAAGGTTTTGATACAATTACAAAGCTTAACTATATACACATCAAAGATAATGAACTCTTGCCGATGGCGGCATTCGGACAAGATAGAGACACTATCTATTTGGGTGAAAGTGTGAAGTTCTTCAATCTAAGTTCCATCAATAGTAAAAGATTTTCTTGGACATTTATCAATGGCAATCCACGCAATACTTCAGAACGGGAACCCCTTGTGACCTATAACAGAACAGGGGCACATACTGTAGCTTTATCGGCATTCAATATTGCAGGAGTAGATGGTGTCACTGTTCCACGAGCAGTCACTGTATTGCCACGCGCACTACCTACGGCAAGAATCTTTTCTGATAGAACACAGATCAATGCAGGTGATGTGATACAATTTTCAGATAATTCTCTTGGTGGCATCACCGAAAGGTTTTGGTATTTTGAAGGAGGATCGCCCAATACTAGTTCTGAATCTAACCCAATAGTCCAATATGACTCCAATGGAAGTTTTGGGGTTAAACTCGTGGTGAGTAATGAATTAGGAAGGGATTCAATAACATTGGAACAATACATTAATGTAGGTGTGAGCAGTACTCAGAACATGAGGACGGATTATGGGTTAAAAACTTATCCCAATCCCTTCAGCTCAGATAGAGTAGATGTATCATTTTTTATGCCACAGTCTCAGTTTGTTAATTTTGTACTGTACGATAACCATGGACGTCAGGTAAAAATATTGTACAATGATAAAGTTAAGTCAGGAAATAATATTTTAAGATTTAATGTTGGACATTTGCCCGCTGGTATTTACATCATTAAAGTTGAAAGTGAGTCCGAAGTTTTAGACGCCATAAAATTAGTAAAAACTTAAGAAATAATCATTTAGTAATCCTCAATTGAAGCCGACAAAACAATGGACTTATGCATAAAAAATATTCTTTATGGGCACTTTATGTTGGATATGTAATAATACTATGGTCTGCTCTGTTTTTTTACCCACGGTGGGAACAAAGTAGGACAGAAGCCACTTTATCTTGGGATGTTTCAGGATATTACATGTATTTGCCGGCCTTTTTTATTTACAAGGATATTAAAAATTTTGCTTTTGGTGACTCCATTATCCAAAAATACCATCCTTCTCCTGATTTTCAGCAAGTTTATA
>CAZBCV010000063.1:0-14935 GCA_964490495.1 uncultured Aureispira sp.
GGTATTTTTTCAGGTCGTTTGATGCAAAATTTGAGAGAGAAAAAAGGTTATACTTATGGTGCAAGATCTAGATTGAACACGGACGATTTGGTAGGTAGTTTTGTGGCCTTTGCCAATGTTGGAAATATGGTAACAGACAGTGCATTGACAGAATTTGTATATGAAATGAGAAGAATGATAACCGAAGAGGTTTCTGATGAAGATATTTCTTTGGCAAAAAGCGGACTTTCTGGAAATTTTGCCCGTTCATTGGAATCTCCACAGACTATCGCTCGATTTGCACTTAATACTTATAAGTATAATTTACCCAAAGATTATTACAAAAATTATCTTAAAAATGTGGATGCTGTGACCAAGGAAGATATAAAAATGGCCGCCAAAAAATATATCTTACCAGATAATATGAATATAGTTGTGGTGGGCAATAAAGAAGAAGTTGCTGAAAAACTGTTACCTTTTGATGCAGATGGTGAGATAGATTTTTATGATGCTTTTGGTAGAAAAATAGAAGCACCCACTGCCGAAGTACCCGCTGGACTCACTGCCATAGACGTCATCAATACATATCTTACAAATATAGGTGGTAAAGACAAGCTCAAAGCAGTGACTTCAATGTCAATGTCTATGAAAGCAGACTTAGGAGGCCGTGAAGCTACAATGGAAAGCATAAAAACCGCATCTGGCAAATTCATGATGCAAATGAAAATGATGGGTATGGTGCTCCAGGAAACAAAATTTGATGGTCAACAGGCCGTACAATCTTCCATGGGTCAAACTCAGAAAATTGAAGGTGACGATATTAACGATATCAAAAAACAAGCAGTTATTTTTGACCAATTACAATATTTGAATGATAAATATTCGCTAGAGCTTGCTGGCATTGAAAATATTGAGGGGGTTTCTTGTTATAAAATTAATATAACAAATCCTGAGGGTGAGAAAAGTATAGAATTTTATGACATCAAATCTGGCCTATTGTCTAGGGCTGTAACCGCCAATCCTCAAAGTACAATTAGTTCAGAATATAAAGATTATAAGGATATTGAAGGAATTAAGGTACCTCACACGGTAACTATTACAGGTGCCATGCCAATACCACTTACAATGGTAGCCACTTCTATTTCTATCAATGATAAGATTGATGATTCAATATTTAAAGTAGAATAAACAAACTAATCAATATTCATAAAAAAAGCCACTTAAGTACTGTTGACTTAAGTGGCTTTTTTTATTGGAATATATTCCTGTTAATACAAAAATAATTTTTCTGTTTTCTTTTGACTTCCTTGTTGAATTGTAACAAAGTGAATACCCGAAGTATAAATAGGCGAAAAATTATGAATAGATGTATCATTCTTAAGAATATCTTTTGATATCAAAATTTTTCCTGATATATCAGAAATAATAATTTTTCCCTCATCCACACGAGAATCACCCAAATTAACAACTACATCGCCACTTTCAGATTGATAAGTTTTGAATGAGATATTTAATGCTTCATGAGTACTTGACGTATTGATGATTTCAGGCTGAATGATATTGGCATTATAAAATAAGTATTTATCAACAGGTTTGGTCCAAATAATAGCCAAAACTTTAAAATTTTCAGGACTCCCATTGAGATTAGGTAAGGTAGTGGAAAACTTATATTTCTCACCTTGTTTAACATCACCAGATTTGATGGGATTATTAAATACTTCTGGTAATAAACTTTTTCTTAGAACGTTTTTATGCAGTTGTATTCCGGTGCGAGCTGCCTGAATATTCATGACATCCTCCAATAGATACAAACCAATATAATAATTGACATTTCCTTCAAGGTCTAAATAGAATTCTACCTCTGATTCAGCATTGAGTTCTTTATTGAAGGTATTGTAGGTAGAGGTTAAATTTACCCCGGCAAATACTTCAGCACTTTTTTTAAATTCAACTTCGAGTTGCGTTTCTTCAAATTTTACATTTCTATTATTACTCGTAGCCCTAATATCAACACCGTCCACAAAAAAAATAGGCTGACCCGAACCACCAAAATTTCTATCAAATACACCTGCATCTGCATTAGCTAAATCGCCGCTATGATGAACTGCTACAAAAACCACATTATCATCTTTGAAGCCGTCAATAAGTTGATCTTTGAAAGACCAACCCCAACCTCCACAAAATGAGCACCAAGATGCTGTACGCTCATGAATCATAGTCCAATTCTTGTTTGCTTGACTATAACTCATTAAGCTAAGAAATAAAAACAAAACTACTGAAAAAATATTTTTCATTTTTTAAAATTTTATAATTGTTAAATAATAAATTACTTGTATGTCCAAGAAGTGCCTTCTTTTCCGTCTTTAATGACTATTTCTAATTCATTGAGAGCATCTCTAATTTTGTCTGATGTAGCCCAATCTTTGTTTTCTCGTGCTGATTGCCTTAAATCAATAACCAATTTCATCAGTCCATCCACTGGCCCTGCATTCGACTCAGACTCGTCCTTGAGACCCAATATATCAAATATTATAACTGTCAATTGATGTTTCAAATTGTTTAAGCACGCATTAGAAACATCGGCTATGGCAATTTTACCATCCTTTAGGCTATTGATAATTGTTACTAACTCAAACAAACCCGCCAAAACTCTTGGTGTATTAAAATCATCATCCATATCGGAAAAGATACCCTCTATGATTTCTTCAATTTTGCTATCTAACGGCGCTGAACCCTCTTTAGGAGAGACTAATGAATTCAGTCCTCTGTACGCTTCCATTATCCTTTTGAATCCTTTTTCGGCGGCCAAAAGAGCCTCGTCCGTAAGGTCATTTGTGGAACGATAATGAGACTGCAACATAAAAAACCGCACGACCATAGGGCTGTAACCTTTAGTCACATGTGGGCTATCTCCTGAAAAAAGTTCAACAGGTGATATAGTATTGCCATCACTTTTAGACATTTTTTTGCCATTCATCAGAAGCATATTCGTGTGCAGCCAATAATTGGCAGGCTGACAGCCGCATGAACCCATATTCTGGGCCACTTCATTTTCGTGATGAGGAAACTTTAAATCATTGCCTCCGCCATGTATATCAAATTTTTGACCTAAATATTTAGTACTCATGGCACTACATTCCAAATGCCACCCTGGAAATCCTACAGACCAAGGAGAATCCCATTTCATCAAATGCTCATCAGATGCTTTCATCCATATAGCAAAATCAGAGGGGTGATTCTTTTCATCCTGATTTTTTAAGTTATCTCTCGACTCAGCTAGTAAATCATCTATAATTCTTCCTGACAATTGGCCATACTGACCCGTTTCTTCTGCAAACTTTAACGTATCAAAATATACAGAACCATTGCGGACATAAGCAAAACCATTGTCTAAAATTTGCTGAACCATAGCTATTTGTTCGGGTATGTGTCCTGTAGCTCTCGGTTCAATAGATGGCGAAAGATTGTTGAAAATTTTCATCATATCATGAAAACCATTGGAGTACTTTTGAGCCACCTCCATGGGTTCTAAGTTATTGAGTTTTGCCCCCTTTGACATTCTATCTTCACCATCATCTAGCAAATGTCCCACATCGGTGATATTTCTCACGTATCTCACATCAAATCCCAAATAAAGCAGATATCTATAAATGACATCAAAGCTTGTAAAAGTTCGGCAATTGCCTAAATGAACATCACTATATACTGTGGGACCACAAATGTACATCCCTATTCGTCCTTCATTGATGGGCACAAAAGATTCCTTTTGTCTTGTCAAACTATTATACACTGATAATTGCCTTCTTCTCATTTTCATTTCTTTTATTCAAATAAAACCGCAAAGATAACATTTTTTCATAATATATAAATCACTTCATTGAAATTATTTAAACTTAACATTAATATAACAAAAGTTATAGGGTAGAGCAGCAATTTATGTATTACCTTTGCGGCATAAAATTGTTAAGTCATGGAAAAATTAATGCAAATTTCTCAAACTTTTAATGCAGATGATATCATTCAATTGCTTTGTATCGTAACTTTAATTATGATTTTATTTATCTGAGATCAAAATCTACAAAGGTTAATATTTAGCCTAAATATCTAAAATCGAATCCAAAAACTAAATTTTGTTATAGATCCCCTTCCAAAGGCCGTATGATAATTTCCTCCACTACGGCATTGGCCCCTAGTGACCATGCGCTATATATTATTTCAGCTATATCTTCAGACTGCATCAAACGCTCTTGAGGCAATTCCACACCTGCCCAAGAATTAGACCATGTAGCGCCAGGCAAGATAGCTGAAACTCTTATTTTGGTATTGAGTAGCTCTTGTCTCAACACTTTGGTGTATCCATACAATGCAAATTTGGAAATGCTATACGAGCCTCCGTTGGGATAAGCTACTTGACTTGCTATACTGCACATATTGAAAATATGGGGTTTAGAAGAATTTTGCATTGAAGGAAGCAAATGTCTAGTAAGGTTATAGGCGCTGTACAAATTGGTATCTATCATAAGTTCTAACATGCCCTCCTCCTCTTCACTTGTTTTTCCAGGAACAAATACTCCCGCATTATTGATGAGAACATCAATAACAGAAAACTTGGTTCGACAAAAATCAGCAAAACCTAATACATCATCTTTTTTACTGACATCTGCCTTAAATATCCAAACTTCAATATTGTTATTGTGTGCGTTCAATTCTTCTTTGAGCACTTCGAGGTCAGACATATTTCTTCCACACAAGGCCAAATTATGCCCCTCTGACGCAAATTTCAACGCCAATGATTTTCCAATACCTTTGGATGCTCCAGTAATCACAATGTTCATATTATAAAAATTTACTCATTATTTCGATAAGGGCTCAAACAAAAAATTAGAAATAAAGTTAATAAGTCAGGTAAATAATTCGTTATTAATTTTAGTTTGTCAATATTAAGGTATAATTTATGACACAACAAACTTAATAAATAGAATTTAAGTCCTAATGTATATTAAAAATTTACTGATTTGAAGCCTTTGTTAAAAAATTCAGATCCATTCATAAATATAAAAATTAATGTCGCTAAAACTTTTGGATAATTTCGGCTCTTATGTTCTCTGGCATGGCCAAATATATAAAAAACCTGAAAAATGGTCTATGTACTATAAAGAGACCGTCCGTCAAATGTATGATATTGGTATAGGTTCTTTGCCCATAGTATTTCTGATTTCTTTGTTCATTGGAGCTGTGACGGCTATTCAGTTTTACTATCAAATGAGTGGCACCATGATACCTAATTATTATATAGGGTACATAGTACGGGATATGACAATAATAGAATTAGCACCTACTATTACTTGCTTGGTTTTGGCAGGTAAAGTGGGAAGCAATATGGCTGCAGAAATAGGTGGAATGCGCCAAAAAGAACACATAGATGCCATGGAAATAATGGGTGTTAACACATCAGCTTACTTAGTATTGCCAAAACTTTTTGCTTCTGTAACTATGATACCTCTCCTTGTGTGTGCTGCTGCTTTTTTTAGTATCATGGGGGCTTACATAGCAAGTGTGCCGTTCGGTTTGTTTTCTTCTGCCGAATTTATTAAAGGGATAAGGTCTTTTTTTGAACCTCATCATGTTTTTATGATGTTTGTAAAGGCGTTTTCTTTTGCATATATTCTCACCAGTGTTGCATGTTTTCAAGGCTATTTTGTAAAGGGTGGTAGTATAGAGTTAGGTGCAGCAAGTACACGAGCAGTAGTCTATAGCAATATTCTAATTTTAGTAGCGGACTACGTCATCGCCTTAGTCTTAACAGCGTAAATATTATGATAAGAGCATCAAAAATTTTTAAATCTTTCAATGGAGTTGAAGTCCTCAAAGGAATAGATTTTCTCTTTGAATCTGGTAAAACCAATTTAGTCATTGGAAAATCGGGATCCGGCAAAACAGTTTTATTAAAAATATTAGTAGGTCTATTTCAACCCACATCGGGCGAAGTATTTTATGGTGATCTAAAACTCACTCAAGCAGACAAACATACACTTAGAAAAATAAGAATGGAAGTGGGCATGCTTTTTCAAGGAAATGCTTTATTTGATTCTATGACTATTGAAGAAAATATCCGTTTTCCGTTGGATATGTTTACCAATATGACCGCCAAAGAAAAACATGAAAGGGTCGATTTTTGTTTGGAAAGAGTATCATTATCGGGAAATAACAAAAAATTCCCTTCTGAAATATCGGGAGGAATGCAAAAACGTGTAGGAATTGCAAGGGCAATAGTCTTGAATCCTAAATATCTTTTTTGTGACGAACCCAATTCTGGATTAGACCCACAAACATCAATTACAATTGACGAATTGATACAAAGCATTACCAAAGAAAACAATATCACAACTATCATCAATACGCATGATATGAATTCAGTGATGGAAATAGGTGAAAAAATCTGTCTTATAGATAAGGGACTTTTGGCATGGTCGGGTACAAAAGATGAAGTTCTGACAGATACAAGTGAGGTTTTGCATGATTTCATATTTGCCTCACCATTCTTACAAAAACTCCTGAATAGATAAAGGCCATGTTCTTGAATAATGTTGACCGATTATTAATGCATCTCAAGATAGGTCTCTCACTTGCGTTTGAGAGTGAGACCGAGTTTTCTCCCGTTGGTCGAAAAGACGACGCCTCATTATGGGTGGATAGGAAAAAGAGGGCGACGTGGCTTTGCCGTCGCCCTCTTTTTCCTACTTTTCCTACCACTACGAGCGTCATTTCGAGCGCATGCGAGAAATCTCAAAGTATGGCATTACTCGTTTCGATCAAATGGAGAAACCTAAATTCTAATCCTGCCAACTTTATGTCTTCATCCCAACTCATAGATAGAAATTTATTAATGAAGAAAATTCACCATTACTTAAGAATATAGCCTAGATAAGTTAAGGATGAGCCAGTCAGTCTTAAATGAAGGTAACTCAGAATATAGAGAATATAAATAAATGAGGTCATTCAAGAACAAACTTACAGATTGCAACGTTATAACCCAGATAAACATAAGCGGAGATGAAGAATAAATTATGGACCCACATTTGTATTTTTTCGTTATTATTTGCTTTGAGTTGCGAAAATGAAAAAGTCAATGAAGGCATAGACTTAACAAATATAACCTATGCCCCAGAAGCTTATGATTTAAATATTCCTTCACATTTTTTACAAATGTACATCCCTCAAGACAATCCATTGACTAAACAGGGTGTCAATCTTGGAAGGCATCTATTTTATGATCCTATACTCTCTCGAGACAGCACTATTTCTTGTGGTAGTTGTCACAAACCAGAGCTTGGTTTTACGGACGGTAAACCCTTGGCTATAGGAATAGATGGGCGAATCGGAAGACGAAGTTCTATGAGTTTGATCAATGTAGGATTTGTACAATCAGGATTGTTTTGGGATGGTCGTTCAACGTCTTTGGAGGAGCAAGCCCTTCATCCCATAGAAGATCCTTTAGAAATGGACAATACATGGGAAAAAGTTATCAATGATTTGAAAAAACATAAGACTTATCCCACCCTATTTAGAGAAGCTTTTGGCATCAAAAACAGCTCAGAAATCACTAAAGAATGGGTTGCTAAATCTCTGGCTCAATTTCAAAGAACATTGATATCTAAAGATTCTAAATTTGACAAAGTGGAGCAAGGACTAGATTATTATACAGACCTTGAACTTGTGGGATTTGGGTTATATATAGATGGCGACCCTGATTTGCCAGATGCAGAGTGCAGTCATTGTCATAACCTGCCTATCACTAGTTCTGATGATTTTTTTAATAATGGCATTCAGTCCAGTCCTGGAGATATCAATGGGTTTTTGGACTTAGGCAGAGGAAAAATCACAAATTCGATTGCAGACAATGGAAAATTTCGAGCGCCCAACCTAAGAAACATAAAATTTAGAGCCCCATATATGCACAATGGCAAGTTCAATACCATAGATGAGGTCATACAACATTATATATCTGGAGGCCAGGAATCACCCAATAAAGATGGGCTATTACGCGATTTACAAAAAGCTCGGCCACTGAGCGCATTCCATATCACAGCACTCAAAGCCTTTATAGAAACATTTACCGATACGACTTTTCACAACAATCCGGAATTTAAAAGCCCGTTTTAAAAAAACAGAATAGTTACTGGCAATTGAATTAATTAGTTAAAAAGATATTTTTATTTTTTCAATTAGTTTATCTTTGCATCATTTCTGAAATTCATCAAAGAAAGTATTGTGGAAGTGTTATTGTATAACGATTTAAGTGTTGTCCCTAAAATAAAAAAACAATTTGATAAAGTATTGACATATCTTTCAGTAGGCGATTTCAAGTCAGCTGATGTCAAGAAAATGGTCAGTTCAGGATACTACAGAGCCAAACTTGATGACACCAACAGGCTTCTCTTCCAAATAGGTGAATGGGGCGAAAAAAAATATATTATGGTGCTGGAAGTAATCCTCAATCACGAATACGAAAAATCAAGGTTTTTGAGGGGTTATGGCACAATAAATGAAAGTGACTTCGTTCCTCTATCCGTCGAACAAGCCCATCAAAAAGAAGATTCCACCCCACTAAGTTACGTCAATGAAAAAACTAAACAATTCAATATTCTAGATAAAATCATTTCTTTTGATCAACTTCAGTGCAATATTGAAAAATATCCAATGCCTGTCATCATCATAGGTTCGGCAGGTAGTGGGAAAACTGCATTGACCTTGGAAAAAATGAAAACTTTAAAAGGCAAAATTCTTTATGTAAGTTTGTCCTCATTTTTAGTGGAAAATGCAAAAAAAATATATTATTCTAACAACTACGAAAACGAAAAACAAGACATTGACTTTCTTTCATTCACCGACCTCCTCAACAGTATAGAAGTGGTGGAAGGTAAAGAAATTGATTTCAAAACCTTTGATCAATGGATTTGGCGCTACAAAGAAGGTTATAAAATAAAAGACACTTACAAATTGTTTGAAGAATTTAAAGGAGTCATCACGGGTACTGTGTCTGAACAGTCCTTCCTTTCAGAAGAAAGTTATCTTAAGTTAGGCATTAAACAATCCATATTTCCAGAGGCAGAACGAAAACATATTTATGAATTGTTCAGAAAATATATACAGTTTTTGAATGAAAATAAATATTACGATGCCAATATAATAGCCTACCAACACACACACAAAGCATCGCCCAACTATGATTATGTAATAGTGGACGAAGTACAAGACATCACGAGTGTACAATTAAAATTGATCATGGCGTGCATCCACAACAAAACGCACTTTATGTTGTGTGGAGATTCCAATCAGATAGTACATCCCAATTTTTTTTCATGGGCGAAAGTAAAAACACTTTTTTTTAATGAAGATATTAAAGGCGAAATCATTCAGATATTAGCCACTAATTATAGAAACACACCAGAAGTTACTCAAATTGCCAATAAATTATTATTGGTAAAGAATGCAAGATTTGGGTCTATTGATAAAGAAAGTACTTACTTAGTACAACCCAATACTAAAAATCAAGGTGAAGTGGTTTTTTACGAAAACAATCAAAAAATAAAATCTGAATTAAACACTAAAACTAGCCAATCAGCAAAATTTGCAGTGATAGTCCTTCGAAATGAAGACAAAAGTAAGGCACGACAATTTTTCAATACTCCCCTACTCTTTTCAGTACAAGAAGCTAAAGGATTAGAATATGAAAATGTCATACTTTTTGATATTATTTCGGGAAGCGACAAGGAATTTAGAGAAATTGCAGAGGGTGTAAGTCTTGAAGATATAGCTTCAGAAGAAATCATCTTTGCACGTTCTAAAGACAAATCAGATAAGTCTTTGGATGAATATAAGTTTTACATCAATGCCCTCTATGTAGCTATCACTCGAGCCATAAAAAACCTTTATGTGGTAGAAAGCCTCAAAAAACATGAACTATTGAAGCTTCTTGATTTGGTCAACTTCCAACAAAAGGTGGAAATACAAAGCCAAAATTCTTCTGCTGAGGAATGGCTACTTGAAGCTAAAAAACTAGATTTACAAGGCAAAAAAGAACAGGCTGATGCCATCAGAAACGATATATTAAAAGTCAAAAAAACACCGTGGGAAGTTGTAAAAAGAAAGGACTTAGATAAACTTTATGAAGAAGCTCTGAACCCAAATTTTTTCAATAAAAAAGCTAAAGATAAATTATTTTTGCATGCTCTTATTTATTCAGAAAATCATCATTTTGTCAGCCTATCAAATTTAAAATACAAACCCGCCGATGAATGGGAAACAAAAGGAGTTTCGTTGATGAAAAGAACTGTCAACGAATACATTCATGACAATGTAAAAATGTTACAAAACAAAATTCATAACTATGGTTTAGACTATTGTTATGAATTCAACATGACTCCATTGCATGTTGCAGGTGTGTTTGGATCCATGAAAATCATAGATTATCTTATGGATAAAGGTGTAGATACTACAAAACAGGACAACTATGGCCGTAATTTTTTCAACATTTTATTGTATAAGTCTTATACAGAAAGTGAATATGGTGGTATGATGCTCAATAAATATTATTCAAAAATTAAAAATCAAAGTCTTAAAATTAAAATTGATAATAAGGTTCATAAAATTGAACACTATCAGGGTGAATATTTAATTCTTAGCTACATGCTCACTAATTTCAGAGAAAAATTTATTTCAAATCTAGGATCCCAGAGGTTTATTGGAACAGAATACTTAAGCTTTCAAACATCAGATTTTATAGAATTTTATAATAATCTTTCCTATGAAGTACTGCCAGATTATAGAAAAAACAGAGCCTATATCAGTAGTATTTTATCCAAAAATGAAGTATCGAAAGATGATAAATATAATAAAAAATTGTTTGTGAGACTATCTCATGGATCATACGTCCCCAACCCTACTATATCTATACAAATAGAAGACGATTGGGTCAATATTTTAGATTTATTAGATATAAATAGGATTAGGGAGATAATAGGCAAGAGTCAAATAGATTTTATATTTTTCATTTTAGGCAAAACCAAAGAATTACTAGAGGATGGTGTGTGGCAAGGTATAGACTTTTACGATTTTAGGGAAATGTATCTAGATTATCTTAAGCCTACAAAAGAAGAGTTTTAAAACTATTGAGTTCATACCCACTTCGAACATAAAATTCCTGCTGCTACTGAAACATTGAGGGATTCTGCGATTTTGGAAGAATGGCCTTGAATAGTAACTTTATGTGTCATCCATACATCATTTTCGGTTTTGATACCACCGCCCTCACTTCCCATCACCAAAAGACCATTGCCTAATTTCTGTAAAAGTGAAGTGTTCTCGCCCTCCATGTACGTGCCAATAATATTTTCGAAATAAGGCTTACATAGAGATAATTCACCAGAAATCAAAGAAATATTATTCATACTTCCCATACTGGATTGAACTACCTTAGGATTAAAAAAATCAGCACTGTCATTGCTACGCACCACACATGATATCCCAAACCAATCTGCTATGCGAATGATAGTACCTACATTGCCAGGGTCTTGTACTCCGTCCAGATAAATTGCCTTTTTACAATTATTTAATACACTATTAAGAGAATCTTCACTTTTGTGCAACAATACCAATATATCAGAAGGCGTTTTTAGTCCAGACATCATTGACATCTCTTTTTCAGATATAGCAGTCACTTCTTTGGTATGTTTTTGTACAATTTTTGCATATTTTTCTATAGATGCATGGGTAATAAATACTTCTTCAATAAAATATTTTGGATTTTTAATGAATTCAGTGGCTACTTTATCACCTTCAGCCACAAATTTGTTATAAATTTGCCGAAATTTTGAAAGTTGCAATGATTTAACTTCTTTTGTTTTTTGTTTGTTAAGCAATGTCTTTTAGTTTATGTAAATTATATAATGTCCAATAATTTAAAATATTTATATTATTTTTATGCTATCCTTCTTCTATTGACAGGGGTTTCATGTAACGTAGGTCAATACATGACTTCCGACCAATCTCTCATTAAAAATACAAAGATAGTATTTAAAAATAAAAATGAAGTCATAGACAATAAAAAATTAACCACTGAACTCAATTCTTTCATCACACAAAAACCCAATGGAAAGCTTTTTTTTATCGTTCCTAAAGAGTATATTTTCTTAAAAAACAGTGGCGCCAACAAAAACTCTTTCATCAATAAAAGTTTAAGACTCACAGGTGAATCCCCCAATTTTTTCAAATTAGATGAAGCTAAATTAGTATCGAAAAATATGGAAAATTACCTTAAATACCGAAAAGGTTATTACCATGCTAGGGTCGATTTTATAACAGAAGAAAACTTACGGGTGTCCACCAATTCATGGGGAAGTCATCATTGGACCACGACAGATATTAAATATATAATCTCAACTGGCAATAGGTACAAAATCAGAGAACTAAATTACGTATCAGAAGACAAAAATATACTTTCTTACATAGAAAAACTCCGCAAAGATGCTGTCATTAAAGAAGGTGATTATATTGACTTTAATAGCTTTGAGCTTGAAAAAACAAGATTAACTCTTGCACTTCAAAATCAAGGTTTCACAAATTTTTCCGTCAATTACATCGATGTGGAAGGCGACAGCAGTGTGGTCAATAAAGATATAGCTATTGATTTTTATATTAAAAGCCCACTTCCTGATACATTGCACAAAAAGTACACTGTTGGTAAGATATTTGTGTTTAGTGACCATAGTCCCAACATCCCGAAAGATAGCCTAATAAAAGACGAAACACAAGGTGTGATTTTCTATAGACAATCTCAAAAACATATTGTAAAGCCATCATTGATCTATAATTCAATTTTTTTGAAAGAAAACGATGTACTTAACAGAGAAAATAGACAAAAATCGTACAGAAAACTCAATAATTTAGGAACTTATAGATTTGTAACTATCAATGCATTGCCTGACAATGTTCATGATACTGTTTTGAACTTTAATGTTTTACTCACTCCACATGCCAAAAAATGGATTTTTGATACTGGACTTCAAGGATATTATAGTACTTTAGGAGATTTTGATCTTTTAGGTTTGTCGGGTTCTGTCCAAGGAACGCATAGAAATACATTTGGTGGTTCTGAAAAATTCACAACTCGACTAGAACTAGGTTCGGAAGTAAGTTTTCTAAATTCAACCGGCAGTTCTAACACAATCATCGTACCAAGAACAACATCCATTTCCTTCCAAAACAGCCTGACAATCCCGTCCTATGTAGATTTTGCGGGTATGGGACGGCTTATCAATAAGGTAGGTATCATTAAAGATAAATTTTATAAAGATTTTGTCGAAGAAGCCAATACAAACATTTCTTTGGGCTTCAATATCAATGACATCAGAGAGTTTTTCCTCATTCGATCAGGTGATGCTTCTTATGGATTTGACTATACATCCCCTAAAGGAAATAGATACCTTTTCAAGCCTTTAGGAATAAATGTGGATTTATATTCGATTGCTGACGAAAGTAGGTTTAATAATAATCCGCTTTTGCTTCTTTCGTTTCAAAACATTCTGGGTACTGGTTTTCTCTTTAGAGAATTTACCCATATTTACACTCAACCTAAGAATGAAAAAGGACATTCATTTTTGGCATTCAATACGCTTGAACTATCTGGTGTTGAAGTGCACTTAACCAATAAATTAATTAATGCCGTGAGTGGAAGTGACAATTTATGGCGTATAAATGCAGCGACTCCACTCGCATTCTCTAAATATATTAGATACCAATTCGATGGGCGATATGGATTGGAATTAGATAAAAATTCGAGGTTTGCTTCAAGAGTTAATGCTAGCATCATCCTTCCTTTCGGTGACAGTCAGGCCAATCCTTTCATCAAACAGTTTGGTGTAGGAGGTCCTAATAGTTTGAGAGCTTGGAATATAAATCAAGCAGGTCCTGGAGGATTCTTTGATAGAGCAGCCCAAGACACCATCAATTTTTTTGTGAATCAAGCGGACATTCGTTTAGAATTTAATGCAGAATATCGTTTCAATTTATTTTGGAAATTGGAAGGGGCGCTTTTTGTTGATGCTGGAAATATATGGATGCTCAAAGAAGATGAATTAAGACCCTCTGCCCATTTTACAAAGGATTTTTTAAATCAAATAGCCATTGGTACAGGATATGGTCTGAGGTTCAATTTTGATTTTTTTATTTTAAGATTTGACTTCGGATATAAAATTAGATCGCCTTATGTGGATGAAACTAGACCAAAACATTGGTACACTTTCAAAGAAATAAGACAACAAGGAATTGGTAATGTACAAGTTGCTGTCAATTATCCTTTTTAGATCGTTCTTATCCGATGGGCTACCCTCCAATTTTTGAAAATATGTTGCAACTTAATTAAGTAAAGTATGTTTTTATTAATCAAAATAATTTAAAACTTAACATGGCCACAATAAAATTCAGATTTGAAGATAAAGAAATAAGTGAGGTTTTAGCTACCAATGTAGAAGCAGGATATTCTATTCTGGAAGCTACAGAAGATTGGGATGTACATCTTAACCACAATTGTGGTGGAGTTTGTGCATGTTCCACTTGCCACATCTACATTGTAAAAGGCGAAAACTACTTAGAAGAAATTTCAGACAAAGAAGAAGACTTTATAGATAGAGCTATCAATCCTAGAATAGAATCTCGATTAGCATGCCAATGTATTATTCTGGAAGGTGAAGCAGATATTGAAGTCATCATCCCAGACCAAAAACAAATCATAGGCCACGAACATTAATTTTTTGCTAATTATTTAGCTTGTTGCCTTGAAGGGGCAAAATATACAGTCCGTAGGAAAGTTTCCAACGGACTAAATAACGACGGATAAAACCAGTCGTAACAAAGATAGACATATTAGTTTTTGGCGCTATTTTTGCCTGCAAGAAGC
>CAZBCV010000064.1:0-14856 GCA_964490495.1 uncultured Aureispira sp.
TTTTGAAGCAGTTTAAAGCCGTAATAGGAAAGTCATTTTAGATTTTTAGGTTATACATCATCCTTTTAATAGGTCATTGAATCTCCACACATCCTCAAATGAATTGTAGAGAGGCACAGGAGCCACTCTTATCACATCTGGCTCACGCCAATCAGCTATGACACCAGCCTTTGTGATTTTATGAAAACGTTCTTTATCAGGAACTTTCATTTGCAATGATAGTTGGCAACCTCTTCGGTGTGGCTCTAGAGGAGTGATGATATTGATGTCTTTATGTTCCGAACTTATTACTAAATCTTCAAGATATTGAGTAAGTCGTAAAGACTTTGTTCTGAGGGCCGGCATTGTGGCATGACTAAATATATCCAAAGATGATTTTATGGCAGCCATAGATAAAATCGGCGGATTACTCAATTGCCAAGCTTCTGCTGTTGGAATTTGAATGAAATCATCTTCCATTAAAAACCTCGTGCGTTTGTCATTGCCCCACCAACCTTCAAATCTAGGTAGGTCGCTATTGTGGTGTCTTTCATGGATAAAACATCCCGAAAGACTGCCTGGACCAGAATTTAGATATTTATAAGTACACCATGCAGCAAAATCAGGACCATCTTCATGCAAATTCAAATCGATATTGCCTGCTGAATGTGCTAAATCAAAACCCACAATACAGCCAAATTTATGACCTAAAGCTGTAATCTTCGGAATATCATACAGTTGACCCGTATAATAATTGACACCACCTATAAGTATCATGGCTATTTCGTCGCCGTGGTGATTCAAGATATTTTCAATGTATGAATCAGATACTATTTCAGTATTTTCCTCTGGTTGGAGTTCTATCATTGCTTCTTTGGGGTCAAACCCATGAAATCTCACTTGACTGGCGATAGCATATCTATCTGAAGGAAAAGGTGAATAATCAAAAAGTATTTTATATCGTTGTGGTGTAGGCCTGTAAAAACTCACCATCAAAAGATGTAGATTGACAGTTAGACTATTCATTACAACAACCTCAGATGCCTTTGCTCCTACAACATCTGCCATCTGCTCTGTTAAAAACTCGTGGTAAGGCATCCATGGCCTTTGTGCATGAAAATGACCTTCTACACCAAAATTTTTCCAATCTTCCAATTCTTGTTGAACATATTCTGGTGTTCTTTTAGGCATAAGGCCCAAACTATTTCCACATAAATAAATTGTATTTTCTCCCCTCTGTGTTTTGGGAATACAAAACTGTTCCTTAAAAGAAGCTATTGAGTCCGTAGAATCCAAATGTTTAGCAAAATCTAATGTTGTATCCAATTTCTTAAATATTTAAATTTTATTATGTCCATATATCCAATTCATCACATTGTCGCACCATATTTTATCTCTCTCGCTTGAAGTGATTATTTGTGCATCGACAGCATCATCTATCACCTTTCCAGGATAACAATCCATTACACTTTCCATTTCGCCTAATGGATAGGGGTCATCAAGACCAGCAACGATACTGCCCACACCACTGCGCTTGACCATCAATTCTAAAGAAAGTACATCATGCACAAGAGTATCAAAAAACACATTCCGAAACTTCATTCCTTCAGAAGGATCTGTGGCGCCTACAAACAAATCTGGCCGTCCTTTGAAACCCTGCATGCGCCGACCTAAACCCATATGCCCAAATTGATTGCCATGGGCAAAACATGTGCGCACATCAGGAAACCGATGGTGAAAACCCAAAAGATTGAAAAAATGATAGGCATCTGCTGTTTGTGCACACATCCAAATCAAATGAAACCTCCAAAATTGATCTTTTAATGCAATCATTTCCTCAGCATTGTACGGATGAATTTCGATGGCTAATTTATACTCATTAGCCAATTCAAAAATAGGTATTGTCCACTCATCAGCTATAGCTGTCCATTGACCTTCTTGATTCAGAAAATGAGATGGAAGACACAACAGCTTCATATTGAGTGTAGTCACACATCGTTCAATTTCCTTTAAGGCATCCTCCCTATGTAAGGGCTGAACCACAAATCCTGAAATAAATCTATCAGGATGAATATTTTGTACATGAGCATTGAAGTCATTCTGAAAAGTAATAACATCACGTGCATCAGACGGGCTGTAACCGTTACAATACAGTTGCGAAAGATTGAGGATGACTTCCATGTCTATTTGGTTTTTGTCCATCCACTTTAATTTTTCATCCAAAAAAAAACTTTTGTCTGTTACGGGTCTCCGCCATTGGCCTTGGCACATAAAACTTCTGTCGGCCTCTACCCAAAAAAAACCCTTATCCTTCATGAATTGGGGTATTTGTTCAGGATCGGGAAGTAAATGTCCATGACCATTAATTCTCATAAGAATAAAAAATTATCGATTTGAAATGTAAAGGTAAAATATTTTTGAAAATATAAAAGACGAAAGTATAGCTAATTTTTATATTGATATACAAAATATGAACAATTTTATAATTTTTAGCTTCATTATTAGTGAATTAATTTCCCACAACGGATGAGTAGAAGAATTATATGGAGTATCATTGCTGTGATGTCACTAGCTCTGGCAGGAGTAGGTGCTATTCAGTTTTTTTGGATTCAAAGAGCCGTAGATCTTGATGAAAAAAACTTTGATGATAAAATAACAATTGCTTTGGACAATGTCAAAAAAAAGCTACAAAATGACGCTTTGATTGAACTGGAAAAACGTCATCGCCTCAATATAAGTGAGAGTACATTAGATGTATCCAATTTCAATATTCCTTCTTCAGATATTAATATAAGAATCAAAGACTTAGAATATAAAGCTGCCTTTTTGGATCCTCATGAACAACTTATGAATATTGATGTCCAAAGATTGGACAACTACCTCAATAGAGAAATAGAAATGAAAAAAATAGAATTAGACTACGAATACGGAGTATATTCTAATGCCGACCGCAGCTATATTATTATTAATGGAAACTATTCAGCTACTATTGGAGACACAAGCAAGTCAAGTAATATCGCTGAAATGAACCCACTTTATAAAGCTGAATATAAAATACCTTTATTTGACGAAACTTTAGAACCCTCTCCAGGTCACTTAAATCTATATTTTCCTGGGAAAAAACGTTTTTTATGGTCTAATGTAAGGAGTATTTTGTTGAGCTCTATTCTATTTACTGCTTTGATTTTGTTTTGTTTTTCATATACAATCTATATCATTTTCCACCAAAAGAAAGTGTCAGAAATGAAAACTGACTTTATCAATAATATGACGCATGAATTTAAAACTCCTATTGCCACAATTTCCTTAGCCTCCGACTCAGTTCTTAATCCTTCTATCATAGAAAACAAAGACAAAGTAGCCCGATTCATCAATATCATCAAACAAGAAAACGGAAGAATGCTTTCTCAAGTAGAAAAGGTACTGCAAATGGCTCAAATTGAAAAACAAAACTTTGAACTTAAAGTGAAGCAGGTTGATTTACATGATTTGATTGAAGACGCTTTAGTTAATGCAGAACTAAAAGTACAATCTAAAGGAGGAAGTATTCATTCTGAACTAAATGCTAAAAGCTCCATTATTACTTGTGATCCTACGCACATCGCTAATGTGATTAATAATCTTTTGGATAATGCAGAAAAATATACACCTAATAGTCCAGAAATATGGGTTAGGTCCAAAAATGTAAAAAATGGTATTGAGATTTCTGTTCAAGACAATGGAATAGGTATTTCTAAAGATTCTTTAAAATATATATTTGAAAAATTTTATAGGGTTCATACCGGGAATATTCATGATGTCAAAGGATTTGGGTTAGGATTGAGTTATGTCAAAGCCATTGTAGATGCTCATAAAGGTCAAGTGACCGTAAAAAGTGAACTAGACAAAGGAAGCACTTTTACGATATTTTTACCTGATATTAATAACCCATTGTCGTAAAAAAATGTTAATTCAATATATATTTAGTTAAATTCAGTTAAGAATAAAATACACAATAAACATAAGTCAAATAGAGTTATTGTAATTAAAAAATCAAAACATGGGAAATAGAATATTACTTGTAGAAGACGATCAAAATTTTGGCGATGTTTTCAAATCTTATTTGGAAATGCATGATTTTGATGTCACTTTAGCTACAGATGGAGAAGAAGGTCTTATTGCTTTTAATAAAGGTCAATTTGAATTAGTGATAACGGATGTCATGATGCCCAAAAAAGATGGTTTCACGTTAGCATCTGACATACGGAGTATAAATAAAAATATTCCTATCATATTCCTAACAGCAAAAACCCTGAAGGAAGATGTTTTAGAGGGTTTTAAATTAGGTGGTGATGATTATATTACAAAACCTTTCAATTCTGAGGAATTATTATTGAGAGTAAAAGCCGTTCTCCGCAGATCCGTTGCTAGTACACCAGATTTAGAAGACCAAAGAGAGTTTATTATTAGTGATTTCCACTTTGATTATGCTTTGAGGATATTAACCTACAAACCAGATGGGTCCACCAATAAGCTATCGCCCAAAGAAGCAGAACTTTTGAGATTGTTCTGTTTTAGAATAAACGATGTCTTGCAAAGATCAGAGGCCCTGACAAAAATCTGGAATGACGACAACTACTTCACAGCTAGAAGTATGGATGTTTTCATAACTAAAATCAGAAAATATCTCAGTAAAGATGAAAATATTGAAATCGAAAATATTCATGGCAATGGCTTCAGAATGTTTTTGAAAAATCACCAATAGTGGATCAATTTTTGTTCATAAAATTATTGGCATAAGTCGTTGGATTTACTTTCACTTAGTATTTTTCACATGAATTTATTTTTTTAAATTTTTCAAATTTTTAAGTTTAATTTAAAAAAATATTTTACTTTTGCACCACAATTTAAAACGGAGGTTGTAGCTCAGCTGGTTAGAGCATCGGTTTGTGGTACCGAGGGTCGTGGGTTCGAGCCCCATCAGTCTCCCAAAAAAGGCAGTGATTTCACTGCCTTTTTTATTCTACCCACCATAATCTCACCACAATTAGGGAGTTAAGCTGATATTATACTTCTGTTTTTACTTTATTTTGCTTAAAATGTATGAAGGAATATATCAGCGGTATAAGTACCATTGTGGCTAATCCACCTATAAAAATTGGACTTGCAATATTGTTGGGTAAGATTATAGCCAGCAAACTTAAAACTATGCCCATCGGAGTCCATAATCGTGCTGCCAATCTATGTGTCTCTCTCCAAGTATCTGCATTCTCCAACGTCCATGGTGTTCTGATGCCTATAAAATAATTAGGTTTTATATTGTTCATAAAATTACCTAAAATAGCAAATAACCCTCCCATAAGTACAAAAATAAAATTTAATGATACACCTTTATGTGCAGAGTAAACCATATAGACCCCAATGATGGCTATAAAAGCTATAACTGTAAATACTATCTTGTTTATTAGTTTTTTAGATTGCAATGCCTGTGATTTGGGATCAATTTTATCTAAATTGTTAAAAATAAAATAGCTGAAGATCCCAATACCCAGCATCATCCACAAGACATTTAACAACTCGGATGGAGGGCCATATTTATCAGGACTGCCATCAGCGCCATAGTGCAATGGAACATTTTCAGGCAACAGATTTTTTGAAATAAAAAAATAAAAAATAGGGAGTGAAAGCAGTGTTAATGCTAAAATAAACCGTAAAATTGATGTTTTCATTTGAAATAATTTAGAATGATTTTTTAATAAAAATAAATTGTTTTATCCGTTTTTAATATTGAGTATCCACTGTATGAGTTCATCCAACACTGTTGTGTTAAGACTATAAATAATAAATTGCCCATCTTTTTGTGATGTCACCAAATCCGCTTGTCTCAAAAGATCTAAATGATGAGAAATAGTTGGTTTTCCCACGTTAAATTTCTCAGCGATCTCTCCTGCATTCATGTCCCTTTCTTTCAATAATTCAATGATTTGCCTTCGCAATGGGTCATTTAGCGCCTTAAAAACTGTATTCATATTGTCATGCATTTCAATAATTCGACAAATATCGAAATATATTCCAAACTGACAAAATTTTTGCGGCTTTTTTTTAAAAAAAGTAAAATTTTCTACAATTTTTTAATGGCTCAGACAACGTTTTTTAACATTACTGTATCTTATAGGTAATTGGCCATCTTTATGGAGGTATTTCAAGTAAGTCTGAAACATTCCTTCTAAAAAGATAAACCATTTTGCGGCTTTCTATCCCAATAGTGTTTAGTAGGAAGGAGCTGAAAATAATTTTTGATTTTAAATAAAATGTTTTTATGAATCACTTTTACAAATATTTATTCAGCTTTTTTATTATACTATCTACATTTTCATGTTACAAAGATGTTATTCAATTTACACCTGACTTTATTCATCAAAAAAATACAGAATCATTTGTTTCACAATTTTTTGATATTTCTACTATATATCAATTCACACAAAAAGATGAGGCTGAATTTATTACTTTATCCAATGGGTTCGTCATAGAAATAACACCTGAATCACTACAAGATAAAAATGGTCAACCCATAACCCAAGGCCCTATAACAGTAAAGTTTTCTACTTTAAAGAGTGGTAGTTCTAGCTTGATTGTGGCTCCGTCATTAGTATTTGACCAAAACCCAATACTCGCCCAAACTTGTTTTAAAATTTCATTTTATCAAGAAAATAATCCTTTGGTTTTAGTGCAACCCATTACATATTACTTGCCACAAGAATTGGGCACTATCAACTCCCAATCACAATTGTTTGGATATCTTAATGGTGACGGCGTAGAAGGCTGGTCGGTAATTTCACCACAAGCCTACATATTGAAATACGGTATATGGACAATGTCAAATAATAAAACAGTCAAAGGACTCAAACTTACAACAATGTCTCACGATAATTGGATTTGTCTTGGACAAAATGATGCAACAAAATTAGAAAACACTTTTTCACTTATTATCAAAACTAATAGTGAACTGCATGATAGTAATGCATTGGTATTTTTTATAAATAAAGAAAAAAATTCTATGGTAAGACTTAAAGGGGATATCAATGGTCAGTTTACCACAAATATAAAAACTGAGTCTGAAAAATTATCAGGATACGTTATAGTGTTATCCGACACGGGCGAGGCAAAACTTCCTTTTGCACTTAAAGAAATAAGTTTAGAAAATAACAATAGTGCTATAGAAATAATACCTATGGCCACTACTAAAGAAGATATTAAAGCAGCATTGAGCGCTTTGTAAGTTTAAAATATGGATTTGCCGTATTTTTATTCGTAAATGGGAACCGCCTGTCTAAAATAAAAGTATTTTAGACGGGCTTTTTTATTTTAACCCTAATCTCAATTCATAAGCCACCGTAGGAGGAGATTATTTGACAACAATTTATACAAACTAAATTTTTCAATTCAACTGTTTTATAAGAAAATAGACATACAAATACAATCCATAGATTATTCGAACTCGATCAAAAGCTGTCCTTTATCCACAGCCTCTCCTGAAGACACCAAAATACTTTTTACTTGACCCTCGCCAGGAGATTTTATGATATTTTCCATCTTCATCGCCTCTAAAGACAGAAGATTTTCACCTTCTTGAACTGCTTGTCCCACAGAAACAAAAAGTTTAACAACAAGACCGGGCATTGGTGAATTGATTTCTTTTACTGAATGTTTGTGTGCCGTCAAAAAACCCAATTCGTTGATTAATATATCTATGGGTTCATTGATTTTAACACTAAAATCAAATCCATTGACATTGATCAAGGCTTGCTTACTTTCAGCATCAAACGATTTAATATTTGCCTTAATGAGCTTATTTTTAAATAAAATATCAATGTTTCTGCCCTCTCGGTGCAATATCCTGACATCAAGCGCTTCTAGACTAGAAATATTATAATTTCTCTTGCCATTGACTTCTACAGAGCCTTCATTTTTTGTGGTGTCCATACCCGTTAAATTTTAAATTTTACCATCAGATATTTTCAATATCAAAACAGTCTCAAAGATAGTAAAAGCTATATAAATAATAAGATAAGGTAACACAAAATTTGTATCAGAAGGATGTAACAGTTTATAATACCCCGCCAAAATGATAGCTGTTACTAAAAATTTGACAAAAAGATTACCAAGAGCAATAGAAATAAATAAATGTTTATTAGTGCTTTGAACAGATATTTTGGAAATGAAATATAAACCACAGCACATGACAATAAAAACGAATATACTTACCAAAGATAAGTCCCAGTATGCAGCAAAAGCGTCATTCCGGAGCAATAAAAACAATATTCCAAAAGTCAATAAAACTGTAATTAAAAGACCTTTAATCAAAAATTTCATAGAGTTAAAAGTATTATTGTTCTATAGGTCAAGATAATTCATTGACTAAAATTATTTGTCCTAGATATGAAATAGATAAGTTTATCGTTGTTACTTGTTTTTGTATTGTCATCCAAAAATTATGGATCTTTACTTCTAAGATTTTGAAATTTGATTTTCAAAGAAGTTTATCATAACCATCCCTTTCAAAAAATATCTAATAACATAAATTCTATACATTAAAAGTCTCCGTCCTTTATTTATCTTGCTGAAGTTGTATGTATAGTTTATAAATAAATGCTACAAAAAATAAAAGTATTAAACTCAACTGAATTATGGGTTTATTAAGCCCAAAAATGCCCTCTAAATATCTACCTAAATAAATACCTACTAAGACTACGGCCACCATTTGAAATGCGAGTCCTGAATATTTAAGATACAAAAAATATTTATTACTTTTTAAGGGTTTATGTGGCAACATTTACCTAAAAATTAACCCAACTTACTTGAAGCCTCTTTATTGACTAATGATTTTAATTTTTGCCCTCCCATAGAACATGAGACGTTAAAGATAGCACCAGCATGCACAAAAAGTTTATCTGTTTTGATATCTCCATTCACGATGGCATTTTCTTTGACTGTAAGTAGCTCATTGATGACTATATCACCTGTAAACGATCCTTCAATGATTGCATTTTGACACTGTATTGATCCTTCAAACTTTCCTTGAGGGCCTAAAATCACCCTACCACTGCAACTCAATTTCCCTTCAACAGTACCATCAATTCGAATATCATTTGAAGCTTGAATATCACCTTTAAAATAAGTACCCTCAACTATACTGTTGGATACATTTGAAGATTGTGATGCATTACTGCTGCCTGAATTAGATTTTTCATTCTTGTTGCTACCGAACATGTCTAAAAAAATTGTGTAAGTTAAAAAAAGAAACTAATTATCAGTAAATCAAGATATTCCAGAATCCTAATTATCTCTAAGAAAATGATAAAGTCAAAAAGCAATGATAATAAAAAGGTACTATTACATACCCTAAAACATTAGGAATTATTAGAAACGAGGACAATATACACCTCTGCTTTCTGGACCACAAATGTAATATACCATAGAAAACTCAAATGCACCATTCAAAGGCGATGCTTGTCTCAAACCAGATACGTTGATATCATAACTGAATCCAATACCAAATTTATCATAATTGAATCTTGAAGATAATATTAACGCATCTGAATGCAAACCATTTTCTACTTTATTTCCTACTCTATACCATGAACCTATCTCCCAAGATTGATTTGTAGTGCGCGATGGGCCTAAAGCAAAACGAACATTAGCACCTGCGTTAAGTGACCTATGTGGTCCTTGAGCCATATAGACTCCAAAAGGTAATATCGTGATACGAGGCTGAACTTCGAACTGAAGACCAGCATGTAAAGTATATCTTGCATATAAACTCACTGCCTCATCAAAAAATGAAACATTAGGTCTATTGAGGTGATGAATGGCACCTCCAAAATACCAATTCGTGTTATCGTCTATGATGCTAAACCAAAGTAAGCCTGCTGCCAAATCTGCATATAAAAAGTTTTCATTTCCTGTAAGTTCAGCCACCCCAATATCTGGATTCCAACCAGCTCCTGTAATCTGACTTGGCCATCTTAGGTCTTGATTATTGATACCTCTACTGGTCAAAGCTGCATCAGCCCCTATGACAAGGTAACTGGCTTTCTTACGGTATCCCGCCATCTTCTTACTGAATGAGAATGAGGCTCTACCCTGAGTAGTACCAAAACGAGACTCACCAGCCACATCTCCCCAAATAGAACCCCCAATACCAAAATAATCTTCACGCCCCACAGGCATTTTTTGATCATAAGATACAGAATAAGTATTGTAGGCATTAGCTGCTAAAACTGAGGACCACTGATTTCTGTAATTGGCCACCATACGTGTTTTACAGTTCATCACACCTGTCATAGCAGGATTTAGGTTGAGGGGAGACATGTAAAACTGTGTAAAATGAATATCTTGAGCATACACATTGAGGCTGCCTAAAACAATCAGAAAAAAGAAACCGATTTTGGATAAAAACTTAGTCATAATTAATACATTATTTAATGAGCAAATAAATGCCGATTTTTCGTGATTCGTTAAAATGGAACGTAAAGTTATGGATTATTATTTATACGAAGGTTAATTTTCTAAAAAAAAATTTAAAAAAACTGAATTTAGCGCCAAAATAAACCAATTTAGGTATTAGACTTACAAACATAATAACTTACTGCTTTCAGTATTAATAAGAGGGATCGTACATTAAATTACGGATATGTGTTCTAAGATTTAGTGGTTTTTCTAATCTAGCCAATCCCATATCGTATAAATGTTGAGCCACAACCACAGCTATTTCAAAGGAAATAGTCCTCAATGAAGTCATTTTGGGATAAACATTGCCCATGTCTAAATCTGATTGATGAATTTGTCTTGAAAGTTCTTTGGCCGCTGCCAAAAATACAGACTCAGGCAAACATTGGGCTTCCACAGCCATAGCTCCCAACCCAATTCCAGGAAAAATATATACATTATTTCCTTGTCCTGGTACATATTTCTTTTCGTTTATTTCCACAGCATCAAATGGACTCCCACTTGCAAATATAACTTTTCCAGCGCTCCAAGTATAAGCTTGCTCCGCCGTACATTCCGATTTTGATGTAGGATTGGATAAGGCAAATACCACAGGTCTATCATTGACCGTACACATAGCTTTTATCACCTCTTCTGTAAAAGTGCCTCCTGCTCCCGAAGCGCCTACTAATATTTGAGGCTTTATTGATTCTATGGCTTCAACAAAATTTAATGGAGCGGCATCCTTTGCATATTTTTCATTGTGCTCCATGATACTGGAACTCCCTTTTACCAATAGACCATTTATATCTACAAAAAATACTTTATCAAGAGCTTCCTCTTCTGAAAGACCTTCTTCTTGAAGAGCCAGAAGAAGTAGCTGAACTATTCCAGTGGCTGCCGATCCTGCGCCTAAAAACATGAATTTTTGGTCTTTGAGCGCTTCGTTCTTTACTCTCAATGCAGAATATATGCCTCCTAAAGCCACTGCCGCTGTACCTTGTATGTCATCGTTGAAACATAGTACTTTATCCTGATACTTCTCTAAAATTTTATAGGCATTGGGCGTAACAAAATCTTCAAACTGAATCAAAGCCTTAGGATATTTCTTTTGAACTGCTGCAATAAATTCTTCAACTATTTCATCATATTCCTTGCCAGATAATCTCTTATGCGGATAACCCAAATATAAAATATCATCAAGCAAGGCCTCATTATCTGTTCCCATATCTAACATCACTGGCATGCATTGTTCAGGATTAATCCCTGCTCCAGCTGTATATAAAGATAACTTACCTATGGGAATACCCATTCCATTGCTGCCAAGATCACCCAAACCCAAAATTCTCGAACCATCAGTAACAACTATTATTCTGACATCTTCGTAAGGCCAATTTGACATAACATGTTCTATCTCTCCTTTGTCTTCAGGAGTAATGTAAAACCCTCTATCTATCCTATAAATCTGGGAATATTTTTGGCACACTTCTCCAACTGTTGGAGTATAAATAATAGGTAAAAGTTCAGGCAAAAAATCCATCACAGCTCTGTAAAACAACCTTTCATTTCTGCTCTGTAATGCCGATAAAAAAATATACTTCTCTATATCAGATTTTTTTCTTCGAATATTTTCAATAACTCTTATCTTTTGAATGTCTTGGGAAGTTGAACTATAAGGCAGAAGGCCTCTCAATCCCAATTTTTCTCGCTCTTCGTATGTAAATGCTGTGGACTTACTTAAAGAACTATCTCTCAATACTTCTATTCCCCGCTTCTTGGTTTCCATAAAATATATTTTATATTGATCTCTGTTTTGAGACCAATTTATTCTATCGTTTTAATGATTTTAACATTTAAATTGCTTAACACTAATTTTCAATCCTCTGTCAACAACTCTATGTATTCAGCTAAAAAGGTGCAAAGATAAATATCTTTTTGAAATGAAATATACTTGAACGCCCTCATATATGTTAATGTAAAAATGGCTTATTGACTATGGCCAACAATTAGACTATCCCATGAAATATATTGAATATCTTTTTCAATCAAAAAGTATTGTGGATTTAGATATGAATGAGGCCTAATCTCAAAACAATCGTGATATATATCATCATTTGGGGAAGACTTCATATGTTCGTCCAATATCAGGGTTCGACTCTTACCTTTTAATGATGACAACAACAAAGATTCTGATGGAATGCCCCAAGACATCTTAAGCACTATTTTTTCCTTATCGGTAAGTCCTGAAAGTATTGCCTTTTGTGCATCATTACTTTGAAGTATTTCTATTTTACTATAAAACCATTCTACTCTTTGGCTAAAACTTTTAGAAAAATGTGAAAACTGTATCCACCAACACAATATAGAAACAATACAATAAATTCCGAAAATTTTTCTTGTAGATGAACAAAATTTTTCAAAATTTAACACTAACGGCAGAATAATAAAAAATGAAATAAGCATGTATTGACTCTCAATATAAAATCTTGTATAAACATCTACTACCAAACCCACCAAACCCACGTATATTAAGATAAATGCAATGCTTACAAAGCTAAATGTTCTCAAAATTTTAGAAAAAACACCCGCTAAACAAAAGATAATTCCAACACATGCCATAGGATAAATAATGGGCAGTTCCTTAAAAAACAAAATGAATTCAGTATCTTTACTTATATACATTAGAGAAGAAAAATTGGCATTTTTGATGCTATCTATTTTTTGACCATCATACCAATTAGCTTGGCTTAAAACAAACTTTATAACGCCAAAAAAAAATATTAAACTATATAAAAAAATAGTTTCTTTGCTCTGTATTCTCTTTTGATTGTGCAGAAAGTCAATAATAATGTAAAAAGCAATCACAATCAACATCAGTGGATGTGTAAGGATGGACAAACCAATAAATAAAGAAGCTACGAACGTTCTGAATTTTTTAGTTGAAGCACTATCTCTATAAAAATCAAACATTCCAATGCCGAGACAGAATAATGCAATGGCTTGATGAATTTCATTATTGGTCCAAAAATAACTTTCAGTATTGAACAATAACATATAAAAAAACAAAACTATCACCCATGAATATTGCTCTATTCTGTACAAATAACCAGCTATTGCCAGGTACAAAACTGGAAAACTAATTGAATACATGAGCATAAGATGTGATATGCTCAATCCCATTTTGGTGCCTATCCATGGCCAAATTTGCGTTAGGATGGCACCATACCGCCCTACCATAAGTGTAGGTTGTCCTTCATTGATGATTTTTGTTAATACAAAAGCAGCATCCAAAAAACTAATACGTTCTACATAATATAATCCGGCTAGTATTAATTGAGACAATAAGAATACTAAAGAGAACAGAGCAATGGTCTCGAGTGATTGTAATTTAAACTTGAAGGAAGTCATAACATTATTCTAAAAATTTCAATCTTTGTCTCAGGGAATTAAAATATATCAAACGCTCCTTTTCGCCGGCATGCGTGATATGGGTGGATATTTTGCGAATATTTTCAAAAAAAGAAAATTGGTTCTTTATCATTCTTTCGTCACTTGTATGCATATAGTTGGGTACATCTATTTGCTGAAATAACATATCCATTGGATCGCTTTTAACGAGAATAATTTCTGAGCCCAAAGTCAAATCTGTGATATAAATATTACATGCCATTTTTTGACTTTTTGAGTTTTCAGGCTTATGACCACTCAATGTGATTTCTTCGAGGTAATCTATAAACTGCACCATTTCTTTTTTAAAATTAAAAATATCGTCTTGTGATGAAATGATACCCACATCCTTGAGATATTTGAATTGAGTTAGGGTATTGTCAAGGATGGTAGGATTCCATATTTCAATATTGGGAAAGGAATTGAACAACTCACGAAGGTGTTTAATGGATTGTTGTAATTCAGAATCTTTTTTGAAGTCTTCAAAATTGTAAGATTTGGAAGAATTGGGTATTTGCCAATTGATTTTGTTCCAAATAAAAAGTTTTAGATAAAGCAAATTGGGGAAAGAAAGAAAATGAAACAAAGGTACTTCATTGGCCAAAAAGTAACCTGTCGCATCTTGCATATGTTTTATTTTTGAAAAATAATTGATAATGACTTTAACATAATCTGCAAAATTACGAGGCTGATACCTGAGTCCATCCGCAAAAAAATGAACGTAAGCATTTTTTGAAGACGTATTGAATATCACTCCATCCAAAGATATTTTGAGCTTTTTGCAGATAATAGCTATCTCTTCTATGGTAAATCTACTCCTATCACTTAGCTTATTATAAAGTGCTGTCTCAGATATTTCGAGCCATTGACTCATGTCATCCACCATTTGTTTTTTGTTTTTATACCCACTCTGCTGAACAATGGTTTCAATGATTTTATAATAGTCAGAACTTAGATCCATTT
>CAZBCV010000065.1:0-14789 GCA_964490495.1 uncultured Aureispira sp.
AAGATTCTTTGAGTACTTTTAAGGTTGTGAGATTGAGTTGATCTTTCAATTCTTTCGGAAGAAAAGTCTCCATTGACGCCGCTGCTCGAAGTGGATCAGAGAAGGACTCACGTACATATTTATCATGGATGTTGTTGATGTTTTTGGCCATGTTGGAGTGTGTTTAATATTGACTTAAAAACACGAAAAATTTTCATTTGGTTTTTTGATAAAAAAATTGTAAATTTTCAAAAGGAAAAAATAGAAATATGTATTAATTCAATGATTTTATCTTCTTTTTTTGATCCCTTCATTGTGTAAACAAAAAAACTATATTTATGATATGTTGTTTTTATTTAGTAAATAGATTCACTTATGTTTAAGAAAACAAAGATAGTTCTTTCTATAACCATTCTCACAATGATTGTGGGTAGCTACCTTTTGTGGCACCAAGCACCAATCATGTCTTCAAAAGGAAGTGAAACTTCAAAGGTTGAAAAATTTGATAAAAATGAGAGTCTAGAGCCCTTTTTAGAAGAAAAAGCCCAAATCTTATATAAAAAAAATCCTCAAATACCGCAAAAGGCCATAAATACACTTATGTATATAAGAGAGTATGGAGACTCGCCTCGCGGATATGAAGGAGGGCGACAATTTTTTAACAGAGAAAAAAGATTACCAGAAAAGTTAAGTAACAATAAAACCATAAAATATCAAGAATGGGATGTGAATCCAAAAATAAAAGGGAAAAATAGAGGTGCTGAAAGATTGGTAACATCAAAAAAATCAGCCTATTACACAAGAGACCATTACAATACCTTTGAAGAAATATTTGAATAAAAACACACAAACTGTATAGCAATAGTCAATTTTCTAACTACAATGGGTTAGTGTTTACAAGGCCTTTAAACATCTTATTTTCTAAATATTTTCTAGCGGGAGATATTTTTTTATTGAGATATTTTTCTATCAATAAACTCGAAATGGGTGCTGCCCAATCTCCTCCCCAACCTGCATTTTCGACAAAAACAGCAACAGCAATTTTAGGATTGTTTTTGGGGGCAAAACCAAAAAATACAGAGTGATCCTCTCCATGTGGGTTCTGTGATGTACCTGTTTTACCACAAATATCTAATCCAGCTACATAAGCCGCTCTGGCAGTTCCTCCTATAACAACGGCCTCCATTCCATCAATTACAGGTTCAAAATGTTGTTTATTTATTTTCACATGACGAGTTCTTCTATATTGTTCGGGAAGAGACTTTCCTGAAATATAATTTTTGATAAAATGAGGAGTTATGTATGATCCTCTATTGGCAATGATAGCGGCCAATTGAGCCATTTGTAGTGTAGTGAGTTCTATTTCACCTTGTCCTATACCTATAGATATGACCCATTGAGATCGCCATCCGGAAGCTTCCTTTCTAAATCTGTGACCATAAAACTTGGAGTCAGGCAAGAATCCTTTTCCTTCGTAGCTCACATCTACACCTAATCGATCACCTAGACCAAAGTCCCTCAAATAAGAAACAAGAGAATCAAGACCTATTCCAGGCTTTTTATACCCATATTGGTCTAAAATTTCTTTAGTTGTTTGTAAATAATAGGTATTGCAAGAATATTTTATGGCATCTTGTACGCCTCTAATAGTGGGGTGTCCGTGGCATTTCATTAGTTTTGAGGCAGAAAGCCTATAACCCCCAAAACAGCTGACAGTCCGTTGAGGATAGACAATACCCATTTGCAATGCAATAAGGGATTGAACGGGTTTAAATATCGATCCCGGCGGATACTTATTGGTTACTGCTCTATTGTTTAAGGGTCTATTGATACTATCAAAAACAAGTTGACGCATACCTTCACCTCTGTTTTCATCCATGGTAAGCATATTCGGGTCATATGAAGGTGCGCTGACCATAGCCAGTATTTCGCCTGTTGAAGGTTCGATGGCAACAAGACCACCCCGTTTATTCATCATGAGGCTATCAGCATAATTTTGGAGATCTAAATCAATACTGATTTTCATGTCTTCTCCAGGAATTGCCAAACTATCAAGTTTACCATTGTTGTAAGACTCTACGTGGCGCCCAAACTTATCTTTCAAAATATATTTTATTCCTTTATCTCCACTTAGTTCTTTTTCATAGGATTTTTCTAAACCTGTCATACCAATATAATCACCCAATCTATAACGGCCCTCAGAGTTGTCAATAATGTTTCTGTCCACCTCACCTAAATATCCGAGAACGTGTGCGGCAGTTGAATGGGGATATCCACGAATACTTCTTTCTTCAATTTCAAATCCTGGAAACTTATATAAATGTTCTTGGAATATTGCTATTTGTTCCGGACTCACCTTGCTTAAAAATACAAAGGGCGATGATTTAGAAAATTGGATGTTTTTCCAGTCTTTTTCTAAATTCTCAATAAAAATTTCTTTGTCTATATTAAGCAAAGAACAAAACAATAGTGTATCCATTTTCGGATTAATCTTCCTATATGTGGCATAAATGACAAAAATGGGTTTGTTATACACCAAAGTTTTACCATTTCTATCAAATATTATTCCTCTAGAAGGATAGATTACACTTTTTTCAAGTGTAGTTCTTTGAGCTTGGTCTTTATATTTTGTTGAAAACAACTGTAGTTGTGCGGCTCTAAAAATCATAACACAAGCCACTAAGACTATAGTATAATAAAAAATATATTTTCTATTCTCGAAGTGCTTCATTTGATTATATTAGAAATATGCCAATAGGTCAATAGACAATTCATATCCTCGGTCTAAAAACAAATTGATACATAAATATGGTGATAAAAGAAAGTAAAAAACTAAAAATAGTATTTAAAAAAATCTCAAAGAAAAATACAAAAGAAAAAGCTTCTATAGCAAAATATGTAAAAACATGGGTGAAAAGTAATATACTACAGTAAGTAAAAAACCAAGAAAACCCCATAGAATTAATAGTAGGAACATCATCTATGTTATACCCTTCATAGGGTTCGAAAAAAGCAATGACTACATTTCGTAAATATGCTGTCAATACCAAAGCCGCACTATGAACACCTAAGGAATCATAAAAAGTATCGAGCCCAATACCCATAATAAAAGCAGATATTAATAATACAAATTTGGGAGTTTTAATGGGAAGCATAAAAATAGCGAGAGGGTAAATGATAAAATGTGCAGTACCTATATCCCCAATTGGAAATTGGACTTGTTTGAAAACCAAAATTTGGAGAATAAACAAGACAAAAAATCTTACAACATTAGGAATGATTAATTTATTCATTTTCTACTTCCGATTCTAATTTTTTTTGTTCGTCTGAAAACCTATTTTGTACAATATAGGCATAATTGAGTTTTGATAAATTATTAAACAAATATACAGTTATTTCAAAATTGTTAGAACCTGGCGATACTGTGTAGTCTTCCACTATTCCTACTAAAATTCCCTTAGGAAACATGGTAGAATAACCACTAGTTATGATAGTGTCTCCTTTAGAAACCTCTTCATGTTTAGGAATGCCTGTTAGAGTCATTCTTCTTGAATCTAAGTTTTTCCACATCAATGTACCGAAACCATCTTTGTTTTTTATTGAGCATGATATTTTCGTTTGGCTGTGTAATAATGAAATGACATGAGAAAAACTTGATGACACATTGCGAACTATACCTACAATACCTTTATTGGGTGAAATTACCCCCATGCCTGGTTTAACACCCAAACGTGATCCTTTGTTGAACGTAAAGTAGTTATTTCTTTTGTTAATTGATTTGTTGATAACTTCAGCTGGAATCAAACTATATCGAAGATGAGTAGTATCTAACTCTTTGATTTTGTCTAGAGAATAGTCAATTATTATTAAATTTTCAATCAAATTTGCATTTTCTCTTCTCAAACTATCATTGGACTCTCTTAAACTCAAAAATCCGTTCCAATATGTGCGATTATCATATATTTTTCCAGCAAATATCTGAGAAGAATTAAGATAAATCTCTTTTTGAGCTTGATTATAATTGATGATAAGGTAAAAACAAAACACTTCCAGTACCACAAATAAAATATGTGGTCCGAAACGAATTAAAAGCTGAATGACATTGTACATTCAATAAATAATATTTTTTATTAGATACTTTTTCTATCCATAAGGAAAGAAAATCTATGAGAGTTTTTTAAAGCAATACCAGTGCCTCTAACAACAGCCCTTAAAGGATCGTCTGCAATAAGAACTTTTAGTTTTGTTTTTAATGCCATTCTTTTATCCAAACCTCTGAGTAAAGCTCCTCCACCTGTTAGGTATATACCTCTTTGATAAATATCTGAGGAAAGTTCAGGTGGTGTATCTTCAAGGGCTTTTAAAACAGCTTCTTCAATTTTAGCAATCGATTTATCTATAGCTTCTGCTACTTCAAAATGGGTAGTAAACACTTGTTTGGGAATGCCAGTAAGCATATCTCTACCATTCACAGGATACTTGTCTGGTGGACTTTCTAAATCAGGAATGGCCGCTCCTACATTAATTTTTATTTGTTCGGCTGTGCGTTCTCCTATCAAAAGATTATGTTTTCTTTTCATATAATCAATAATGTCATTCGTGAATTCATCACCGGCTATCCTAATGGATTGGTCAGTTACTATTCCAGAAAGCGCTATAACAGCAATTTCAGTAGTTCCGCCACCTATATCCACTATCATATTGCCAATAGGCTCTTCTACATCCAGGCCTATACCCAAAGCTGCTGCCATAGGTTCGTGAATAAGATATGTCTCTTTAGAGTCCACGTGGTCCGCTGAATCAAATACAGCTCTTTTTTCTACTTCAGTTATGCCAGAAGGAATACAAATCACCATTTTAAGATGAGTAAAAAACCTTCTTTTACCACCAATCATAGCTATCAATCCTTGAATCAATGCTTCTGCTGCTTGAAAGTCAGCAATAACACCATCTTTCAAAGGACGAACTGTTTTTATATTTTCGTGAGTTTTTTCATGCATTTGCATCGCTTTATTTCCCACGGCTATCACTTCGCCTGTATTTCTATTGAGAGCAACAATCGATGGCTCATCTATTACAACTTTGTCGTTTTGAATAATCAGTGTATTGGCAGTGCCCAAATCTACCGCTAATTCCTGTGTAAAAAATTTAAAAAAATTCATCCTTAATTTATATCTAGTTTTGAACTATTATCAAATAACAATTTATATCAATTAATATACCAAAAATTTTTAATTGAAAAAATAAGACTGCAAAGATAATGATTTATAATGATTTAGACTGATTTTTATATTTTTGTAATTCATTTTGTCAAATTAATTAACAAACACCAAACATTTAACTAAAAATTCATTGAAAAAACGTGTACATTTTCTTTTAAAGTATTATCTTTGTGCAAGTAAATTTTAATTTTTTTAAATTATGAAACACCTTTATCTTTTATTTGTACTTTTATTCAGCTTTAGTGCATCAGCCCAAAATACATTACTGAAAGAATTTTTTGAATATGATGCAGGAGTTCTTATTTCTGAACACGGCTGGACGGCACACAGCGGAGCGGGTAACAACCCAATTAAGACATCCGAGAACCCCTTGAAATTTAGTGGCTATATTGGAGAAAATACTGGAAGGGCTGCTTTAGTTATAAGCAATACTTCTGATGAAAACAAACCCTTTAGCGCTTCGGTGGAACAACCAGAGGAAGGGCAGCCATCAAAACATACATACATTTCTTTTTTGGTTCAACCGTATGGACCTATTCCACCAATAACAGGCACTATAAGGCCTTATTTTTTCCATTTAGCTGAATACAGGGATAAACAAAATCCAGATTTTGCTAGTGTTGCAACTTCTTTTAGAGCGAGGGTTTTTATGAATCCTGGTAGTGCAGAAGGAACTTTCAGATTAAATTTGTCTTTTTTAGAAAATGAACCGCCAGCTGATAATTTAACTCAAGATTTAGATGCTACCAAGGCTTATTTAGTTGTGTTGAAGTATGCATCGATTGCAGGCCCCGACAATGACGAAGTTAGTCTATTTGTTTTTGGTGAAGGTGAGGATTTTAGTGTTGAACCATCACAACCCACAATTGGTCCATTGAAAGCAACAGGTAATGACATTACTTTACAAGCTGTCTGCCTTCGACAATATATGAATGAACAAAACGTCATGGTAGATGGCATTCTAGTAAGAGATAACTGGGACTTAGCAAAACCTACCTCAGCCGACGACATTAAAATTGTTACCACTAAATTAAGTGTTTATCCAAACCCTAACTTAAAAAGTGATTTACTTTTTGTAGAATCGGATATGGATTTCCCTTTAACGATTAGTATTTTTAACCTCAATGGCCAATTGATCACAGAACAAGAAATTTATGATAATGCCGTAAATGTTTCTCATTTATCCGCAGGAACATATATTTTGAAAGCTCAAAATGGACAAAAAACAGCTTTAGAAAAAGTTGTTATTGTGGATTAATGTTGTTTGATAAACAATAAAGGACAGGTCTAAAATTAATTTTTTGGTGTCGTTATAGCGCCAAACCAATTGGGCAGTGATCTGAACCCATTTCTTGGTCTAAGATAAAGGCTTCTTTGATTGCTTTTTCCAATCTTTGGTCCACCAAAAAATAATCTATGCGCCAGCCTAAATTTTTGGCACGAGCACCCAATCTAGCACTCCAAAAGGAATATTGTATTTTCTCTGGATTTTTAAGTCGGTAACTATCTAAGAGTCCCTTTGAGAGTATCAAGTCTAAGCCATCTATCTCTTTTTGTGTATAACCCGCCGTTTTGTTATAATTTTCTTTGGGACGAGCTAAGTCTATAGCTTCATGAGCTACATTAAAATCTCCTGTTACAATCACATTTTTGCTTTGTCGCTTTTCAGCTAAAAAGTCAGCAAAAGCTTTGTCCCATTCTGCACGATAGTCTAGTCTTTTGAGGCCGTCACCACTATTAGGGACATAGACATTGACCAAAAAGAAGTCGGCATATTCTGTGGTTAGTACACGGCCTTCTGTATCATGTTCTTCTAAACCCATACCATAAAAGACATTGAGAGGCTTAATTTTAGATAGAGTACAAACACCTGAATACCCTGGTTTTTCAGCTGAATTTGAATAGATGTAATAATCCTCAATATTTTCTAAAGCCTCACTGACTTGATGCTCTTGAGCTTTTGTCTCTTGAATACAAAAAATATCTGCATCCATCACTTTAAATTGGTGATAGAATTCTTTTTTTACCGCGGCTCTGATACCGTTGACATTCCATGATATAAGTTTCATAAATATTTTTGAGAGAGAAATTTAAGCCCTTTAACAGACGAAAACTTAAAAAGTTGATTTCATCGTGGAGTTGAAATGTGTTATATTTATGAAAAATACTTTTTGTTTTTACCAATTATGGTTAAAATTGGGGAAAAGATTAAATTTTTATTTAGAAATAGTCTAAATATAATTAAGAAAGTTTTAATTTTGCCCTTTATTTTGACAATACCATGACATTTATTAAAAATTTTAAATCAAAAATCAATGAAAACATCCATTAACACGACAGTTTTATGTACTTTAATTTTAGCAATTATGAGCTATACTTCACTGGGTCAATTGTCCAATAAAGAGATGGACAAAGTGGCCATAAAGTCTATGGCAGGCTGCTACAATGTAGAGTTTAAATACACAGAAACTTTTGCACCTGAAGTAGATTATGAAAAAGCTTATGATTATACATCAGCGGCCTTTGAATGGGCAGAAATAATAGAAGAGAGTGACAATAAAATATCTTTACAGCATTTATTAATCATAGGTGAAGATAAAATAATTAAACATTGGAGACAAGATTGGATATATGAAGATACTATTCAATGGAGATTTTATAAAGACAATATTTGGAAAAGAGATTTCTTAAGTAAGGAGAAGGTCAAAGGCAAATGGACGCAAAAAGTATATCAAGTAGATGATAGTCCAAGATATGCGGGTACTGCCACTTGGGTTCACGTAGATGGTACATCGTCGTGGAAAAACAAGGCTGATTCACCTCTACCTCGAAGAGAATATTCCAAAAGAGAGGATTATAATGTAATGAAGAGAGGAAATTTAGTTTATCTAACCCAAGATGGATGGGTACACGAACAAGATAATGATAAAATTTTAAGAACCAAGGACGATGTAGATATATTATTGGTTTCTGAAAAGGGATACAATATCTATACAAAAAGACCTAAAAATGAATGTGCTATTGCCACCGAATGGTGGCAAAATAACCAGCAAGTTTGGACAACCGTACGTGATGTATGGGAAGAAATTTTTACTAACACGCAAGAAATAAAATTACAAGAAAAAGTAGAGGATAAAAGATTATACGATTATCTTTCAACAGACTTTGCAGACAATAAGTCTGAAAAAATAGCTGAAATCATTGATCAATTCATTATAAAATAAGGGATGAAAATGTTCATAATATTAATTTTGGCTCACTTTTTTATTCAAAATCAAAGCCAAAATTTTGATCCAAAACTAGATGCAAAAGTAAGAACACACATAAAGGCGGAATGGCAATTGGACGATTTTTCCTTAAAATATGTATTACGCGTCGATGATACTTACAAAAATGAGCAACTCAATACACTTTTTTCGATTCCTTCCAGAGGATTCGTATATGTTGGGCGCGCCAATAGTATGAAAGATAAATTTGATTATCTTATTTTGTTTGATAAATCTTTTACAATCCAAAAGGTAAAAGTACTTATCTACCGTGAACAGCATGGAAGACAAATAGGTGAAAAACGGTGGTTGGCCCAGTTCGAGGGTTTAAAGCTAGAGTCAAGACCAAAACTTGGTGAAAATGTGGACGGAATCACTGGAGCTACTATATCTGCCAGTAGCATCACTTCCGATATACATCGTGTTTTGGATATTATAAATAAAAGTATTAAAAAAGGAGAATTGAAATCATGACTTTAGAAAATTTTATGCTTTATTTGCCAACACCTTTGAAATGGATGGTGGTCATTTTTACAATTGTTTTGACCATTGGGTTTTTTACAGGCATTAGCTTTGTAAATTTCACAACTCATTCCACACCCAAAGGAGTCCTTGAAAATTATAATGGGAACGAAACGGATGACAATGCTTCGGAGATGCTGTTTAAAAAATCAAAAAGAGAAATATACAACATCATACATACACACATTTTATCGCTGTCAACTCTTTTTTTTATTACTGGATTTTTGGTATATGGCACACCCATAAATAAGAGACTAAAATCTTTTCTTTGTTGCGAACCGTTTATATCATTGTTATTGACTTTTGGCGGTATTTATTTATTATGGTTAGATATTCATGAATTTGTTTATGTGGTCATTTTTTCAGGAATATTGATGACCTTGAGTTATATTTTTCAGGTAGTCATCATATTGAAATATACATTATTACCCAATAAACAGAAAATATCTAATTAATTGCAAAATAGGAAATAAGTATTTTCGTTCTACAGATATAAGGTATTAAAACCGATTTATAATATGGACATCCTTAAAAAATACGCACACCTTTTGGTCAATTACTGTCTTTATATTCAAAAAGGTGATAAGCTGCACATTACGAGTACCACTTTGGGCGAGCCTCTGGTCAGAGAAGTGTTTAGAGAAGCTATTCGTCTTGGTGCACATGTGGATTATCATCTGTCATTTCGAGAAGAGAATAAGATTTTTATCGAAGAGGCCGATGATATTCAATTGGATTATATCCGACCAGAATACAAAAACATGATGGAGACTTATGATGCTTACTTGGTCATAAGAGCGCCATACAATCTAAGAGAGGACCAAAACAATTCCTCTCAAAAAACCCAAAGGCGCCAAAAAGCATTGAGACCTATCCAACAGATATTTTTTGATAGAATAGGGGATAAAAGTCTCAAACGCAGCCTGTGCCAGTTTCCCACAGAGGCAGCAGCACAAGAAGCAGGAATGACCTTAAAAGAATATGAATACTTTGTCTATAATTCTTGCTTTTTATACGAGGATAAACCTGAGAAAGCATGGAAGGAATTAGGCCAATTTCAGCAATCTATAGTAGAATATCTCAATCAGTGCGGTACTATCAGATATGTCAATTCCCAAACAGATATTTCATTTAGCGTCAAAGACCGGGTGTGGATCAATTCTGATGGTAAAAACAATATGCCGAGCGGAGAGGTTTTTTCTGCGCCAGTGGAAGACAGTGTCAATGGCCATATCTATTTTGATTATCCTTCAATTTACATGGGCCAAGAGGTTCAAGGCGTGCGGTTGGTTGTAAAAGACGGGCTCATCACCGAATGGAAAGCCGACAGGGGGCAAGAGTTTTTAGATACTATCTTTGAAATAGAAGGAGCGAGATATTTTGGAGAAGTGGCCATTGCCACCAATTATAATATCCAAACCCCTACAAAAAATATTTTGTTTGATGAAAAAATAGGAGGCACAATACATATGGCCATTGGGCAATCCTACAAACAATGTGGTGGAAAAAACAACTCCTCCATCCACTGGGACTTGATAGCAGAAATGAAACAAGATGGACAAATTTGGGCAGATGGCAAAATAATATATGAAAAGGGAAGGTTTTTGATATCTTAACATTCCGGAGTTTATACTAAAAACCCCAACTTTCACATTAATTATTATTATAATGTGTAATAAATTTCTACCTTTGTCGTTTTTTTTGTAAACGGCAGTATTTTATTGCTTTTAAGGGTAAAAATTTCAAAAGTTATGATAGCATATTTGAATGGAGAAATTACGCATAAGACACCGGCTTTTATTTATGTGGACTGTCATGGTGTGGGATATCATGTCAATATCAGTCTCAATACATATACCAAGCTGGAAAACCTTCAGAAGGTTAAAATATTTACATACCTCAATGTCAAAGAAGACGAACAATCATTATACGGTTTTTTCGATGACGATGAAAGATCATTATTCATCTTATTAATATCTGTCTCGGGTATAGGGGTCAATACAGCTCGTGTCATACTTTCATATATGTCACCCGATGAAGTACGTGCAGCCATCATCCATGAAAATGCAGTAGCTTTAGGTAAAGTAAAAGGAATTGGTCCCAAAACAGCCAAAAGAATTATTTTAGATCTCAAAGATAAAGTCATTAAAGAGTCTGGTTCCGACCCGGTGATTTTGGTAAGCGCTGAGGTACAAACATTCAAACACGAAGCCATAGCCGCACTTATAGCTTTAGGATTTCCAAAGCCCGTGGTAGAAAAGCAAATAAAATTTGTTTTAGAAAAGAATCCGAATATCGAACAGGTGGAGGATTTGATTAAGAATGTATTGAAAAATATGAGTTAATCTATCAATTTTAACCTTATTAATACAATACATCATGTCTTAGACCGTTAATAGTCGATGTATTTTTTTATACCGTTTAATTAAAAGAGAGAGTTGTCTTATATATATATGATGTTTAGAAAAATAATTTTTGGGATAATAGTACTGTGCGCAACTGCTAAAATTACACTTGGAAATTCATTTTCAAAAAATTTGCCAGACCCTTATAAAGTAGCTTTTGCCGAAGCTCCTGTCACGGATACTATACCATGGCAAGATAGATATGGAGACTATATCAATGATAAAAAATATAATCCATTCGACATAACGTCCAAAGAAATTAAACAAGCAGTAGAGTTTGATTCTGAAACAGGTCAATATATCATTTATGAAAAAGTAGGTGATGAATACTACAGAACGCCTACATATATGACTTTTGATGAATACATGGATTACGTAGGCTCAGAACAAGAAAAAAAATATTTTAATACTCTCGCTGGCATAAAGTCAGACAAAAAGTCTCGCTCAGGCAGAATAGATCCTATGGATAAAGTAGAGCTAGAAAACTCCTTGATTGATAGACTTTTTGGAGGCACTGAGGTCAACATTAAACCACAAGGTAGTGTGGATTTGAGTATTGGGTGGCTCTATAGTCGTAGAGACGACCCCAATTTGCCTATACGTGCACAACGTCAAAGTCAGCCAGATTTTCCTACACCACTCATTCGTATGAATGTGGATGGAAAAATAGGTAAAAAGCTAGATTTGGATTTTAATTATGATACCCAATCAGCATTTAACTTTGATAGGCAAATGAAAATGGCTTTTGATTCCGATGCTTTTTCAGAAGATGATATCTTAAAAAAAATAGAGGCGGGTAATGTAAGTATGCCGCTAAGAGGCAATTTGATTCAAGGAGCTCAAAGTCTTTTTGGACTCAAAACAGAAGTTCAATTTGGACGATTGAGATTGACAGGCCTTCTTTCACAACAAAGATCAAGGGCCAATAATATAAGAATAGAAAATGGCCAACAGCAACAACAGTTTGTTATTTCTCCAGATAAGTATGATGAAAATAGACACTTTTTTATCACTCACTACAATAGAGAAACTTATGAAAGAAATCTTAAAAAGTTGCCATATATTGGTACGGCTTTTCAAATAGCACAAATAGAAGTGTGGGTATCTGACGATAGACCAGAATTTCAAGATAATTCTACTATGGTGGCTGCCATTGCAGATTTAGGTGAGCCCGACTCTACGGTTTTTACTTCTAATCCTAGAGTACGGAAATTCAATGATAGGGCCAAAGATACCGATTTTACCGATGATATAAGAGATTTGCCCCGAAATGAAGCCAATGATATTTACGAAAAAATTACTAGAACTCGTGGTATCAACGACATAGACCAAGTCGCACGCGAATTGAATGCGATAGGATTAGAAAGAACATCCGACTATGAGGTATTTAGAGGTAGAAGGTTGTCAGCACAAGAATTTACATTCAATCCACAATTAGGTACTATAGCGCTTAATATGAAACTGAGACCTAATCAGGTTTTAGGCGTGGCCTTTAACTATTTCTTTCCTTCCAATTGTGATACGGTCTATCAAGTAGGTCAGATATCACTCAATTCGGTTCAATCTGCAAGACAGACCGACACCACACGAGTCGAGCCTCCAAAGGTCCATTTTGTAAAATTACTTAAATCAACTAATCAAACAACCACGTCACCTATGTGGGATTTGATGATGAAAAATGTTTATAACTTAGGCGTAGGTCAGTTGAGTGCCGATGATTTTGAATTTGACATCTTTTTTGAAGATGACCTCACGGACGGTTCTTTCAAAAAATTTATGCCTCACCCTACACTTACAAAAGTACCTCTGCTTCAATTGTTTAACTTAGACAATCTCAACAGGTTTGGAGATCCACAGCCTGATGGATTTTTTGATTATGTGCCAGGAGTCACAGTTATAGAACAAAACGGTAGCGTGGTGATACCTTTATTAGAGCCTTTTGGTTCTCATTTGTCGGTCGAAAATATTAAAAAAATTGACGCAAGCTCTGGGGTGATAGACTCATTTTTAGCACCATTTAGATATCAAAATTTATATGATACAATTGTCCAAGTTTCGCAACATCAAGATTTGGCCCGGAATAAATTTAGAATGATGGGAAGAGTCAAGTCGGGGTCGAACAATGGGGAAATATACTTAGGACCTTTTGTACCTCAAGGATCAGTGAGAGTGACAGCGGGCGGCAGACAACTAGTAGAAAACCAAGATTATGAAATAGATTACTCTTTAGGAAGACTACGGGTTCTCAATCCAGCTTTCTTGGGTCAAGGCACGCCCATAGATGTTAGATTTGAAGATAATTCTCTCTTCAGTTTGCAACAAAAAAATATGATGGGTCTCCGCGGCGAATATTTGTTTAGAAATAAATCTTCGTTAGGAGCTACGCTTTTGAGGCTCCAGGAAAGGCCATTTACCCAAAAAGTAAATTATGGTGATGACCCAATAAGAAACACAATGTTTGGTCTAGATTATAATGCGGAAATGCAATCCAAATGGATAACTAAAATGATAAATAAACTCCCATTTTATAGCACTGATCAGCCTTCAAAAATCAACATCATTGCTGAAGCTGCTGGCATCAAACCTGGCCATGCAAGAGCCATCGATTTTGAATATATCAACAACAAAGGTGAATTGGTCAAAGAAGACAGCGGTATTGCCAACTTAGATGATTTTGAAGGGGCTATCACTGTATTGAATTTAGGGGGTTTTAATGCTAATCTTTGGTCATTAGCCAGTACACCACCTACCATTCCAGGACATGATAGAGACAATAGTCTAGAATATAACGCCAATAGAGCACTTCTCAATTGGTCAGGATTGGATTTGGGTACAAGAAGGGGTGGTGCAGACGCCTCTCATCCCTACACAAGAATTGTCAATCAAAACGAATTATTTACCAATAGGCAAGTGATTCCTGGTCAGCAGCAACTTTTTACCTTTGACCTATCCTTTTTTCCTTCAGAAAGAGGACCTTATAATTTTGATGAAAGTACAGGAACAAATGTGAGTAAGGGATTTGTGATAGATAGGAATAAGATAGTTCTCAATGAACCCAAAACTAGATGGGGAGGAATTCAAAGGTATTTTCAGAACTCAGACTTTGAAGCTGCCAATTTCGAAAGTATAGAGTTTTGGTTGCTCAATCCGTATATTGATAGACCAGATGGTGTGGAACACTCTCAAAATGAGGAAGGAGAAATTGTTTTCAATTTAGGAAGTGTATCGGAAGATGTGATGAAAGATAATTTATTGTTTTTTGAAAATGCATTGCCAACAACTACTCGTCAAGTACCGGTGACCAATACCCCATTTGGAAAGGCTACAGTAAGTATCCCTATGGTCAATGGTTTTGATATTCAAGACGCTGCTCTTCAAGATTTAGGGTTTGATGG
>CAZBCV010000066.1:0-14561 GCA_964490495.1 uncultured Aureispira sp.
CATGAATGTTATGGTGGAGAGTTTGAGGCATTATATCACAAATATGAGCAAGAGGGTAGGGCGCGTCAAGTGATAAAAGCCCAAGACCTTTGGTTTGCTATTTTGGAGTCACAGATAGAGACAGGCACACCGTACATACTTTACAAAGATGCTTGTAATAAAAAGTCTAATCAAAAGAATTTGGGCACCATCAAGTCAAGTAACCTTTGCACTGAAATAGTAGAATATACGGCTCCAGATGAAGTGGCAGTTTGCAATTTGGCTTCGATATCATTACCAAAATTTGTCAACGAAGAAACGAGAACATATGATTTTGAAAAATTACATGAGGTCACCAAAGTTATCACACGCAATTTGAATAAAATCATTGATATTAATTATTATCCCATACCCGAGGCGCGCAACTCTAATTTTAGACACAGACCTATTGGTATTGGCGTACAAGGGTTGGCAGATGCCTATATCATGATGCGTTTTCCTTTTGATAGCAAAGAAGCTTCTCAACTCAACAAACAAATATTTGAGACCATATACCACGCAGCTGTGGAAGAATCTAACGCTTTGGCAGAAAAATATGGTACTTACGAAACCTTCTCGGGCTCTCCGGCAAGTCAAGGTATTTTGCAATTTGATATGTGGGGTGAGACGCCTTCAAAAAGATACGATTGGGAGGGTATTAAAGACAAAATCAAATCAACAGGTCTTAGAAATAGTCTTTTAGTGGCACCGATGCCTACCGCTTCTACCTCACAAATAATGGGTAATAACGAATGTTTTGAGCCTTACACTTCCAATATTTATACACGTAGAACACTCTCTGGTGAGTATATTATTGTGAATAAACACTTGCTTCTTGACCTTACAAATAGAGGCTTATGGACGGATGAAGTTCGCCAAAAATTAATGGCAGCTAATGGTTCTGTGGCCAATATTGATGAAATACCACAAGACCTCAAAGAACTTTACAAAACAGTCTATGAAATTAGTCAAAAAGTCATTATAGACCAGGCGGCTGATAGAGGCGCCTATATATGCCAATCTCAAAGTCTTAACCTCTTTGTTGAAAATCCAACCTTTAGTAAGTTGAGCTCAATGCATTTCTACGGCTGGCAAAAAGGTCTTAAAACGGGTATGTATTACCTAAGATCTAAAGCAGCTGTCGATCCTATCAAATTTACATTGGACCAACAGCACCAAAGAGTGAATGCTACGGCCTCAATGCCAATCTCCGAAATAGAAGTGATGGACCTACAGGAAGGTGCTGTTTGCACAATGGAAGAAGGTTGTATAAGTTGTGGTTCGTAATCATTTTTTTTGAACCTGTTTTTGTTAAGCATAAGAGTTTCGAAATATGATGCCATAATGTAATAAGGTAGATATTTATATTCGATAAAAAACTGGTACAATTTGGCGAAATAGGTCATTTAATACTTAGAGATGTTTCGCAAAAAAAGAGAAAAACGAAGCAGCGATTCGCTATTATTAATCGCTCAGCGTTGCTTTATATCCAAATCAGCCATTAGAAAATCCCTGCCTGTCAGACGTCAGTCAGGCAGGGATTTTCTTCAAAAAAGCTTTCAAAATCAAGCGTTTAAATAACATTTGCCCTTATCAACAAGCGTCACACGATATTATTTTGTAAATAATACTTTAAAGTGACTTATATCATATTCTTATTGAAAAATAAAGACTACATTTACAAAAAATTTTGAATCCAACACACATTCATTTAGTAATCGCCCATCTCCCGATATTTGGTTCAATTCTGGGTGCCCTTGTCCTGGCATATGGTCTTTGGACAAAAAGCAATAATACAAATATAGCTGCTTATGGTCTTTTTATTATTTCTTCTATGGCTGCCGGTATTGCTTATTTAACGGGAGAAGCTGCTGAAGAAAGTGTAGAGAATTTACAAGGTATCGTAGAGGCAACAATCGACAGGCATGAAGATTTTGCAATCTATGCTTTAGCTTCTTTTATCATTTTAGGTGCGGACTCCATCATAGGATTATTAATGACTTTGAGAAAAATGCCTGTCACTAGAAAAATAGCATTTGTAATTCTACTTATTTCATTAGTCAGTTTCGGTCTAGGGGTCATAACTAGCTATTTCGGAGGACAAATAAGGCATACAGAAATTGTAAAGAGCGAAAATATTCCACTTGAAAATATAGAAAAAGGAGAAAAAGATGATGATTAAAAAGAGCTTTCACAATCAATTTTTTCACAACCTTAGCTAGCTTTTAAAAATGCTTAAAAATCAATATAACTTAAAAGGATTAGACAGTGAACAGGTTAATTACTCTAGAGCTAAATTTGGAAGTAATATACTCAACTACAAAAATGAAAATAGCTTTTTAAATGTTTTAATTCGAATATTTAAAGAGCCTATGACTATTTTATTGTTGGTGGCCTCTACCATCTATTTTATAAGTGGAGAGGTAGGAAACGGAGTTTTTATGGTTGTTGCAATTTTGTTTATCGCATCCATTTCCTTGTATCAGGATTCCCGGAGCAAGAATGCACTCGAAAAATTAAAAGATCTTTCGCAACCTCAATGCAAAGTTGTTCGAAACGGAAGGATAGAAGAGATAAAAAGCGTCGAACTTGTGATGGGTGACTTTCTTTTGATAGAGGAAGGCACTTTAATTACCGCAGATGGCACTATTGTTCACTCCAACGACTTTTCGGTCAATGAATCAATTCTTACAGGGGAATCACTTGCTGTCTTTAAAGATAAAGACAAAGAAGAAAAGTTTATTTATTGCGGAACTATGGTAGCAAGTGGGCTAGCAATTGCTGAAATTACGGCTATTGGCAATCAAACCAGATTGGGTAAAATTGGAAAGAGTTTAGAAAGCATTATTGAAGAAAAAACACCTTTAGAATTACAGGTTACAAATTTTGTCAAATGGATGGCAATTGCTGGAGCTATAGTTTTTGTTCTTGTTTGGGTAATAAATTATTGGAAATCAAAGCTTCTTTTAAATAGTTTATTGCAATCGCTTACTTTGGCAATGAGCATATTGCCCGAAGAAATTCCAGTGGCGTTTACTACCTTTATGGCTCTTGGGGCATGGCGATTAATGAAGCTTGGAATTGTTGTAAAACAAACTAAAACGGTAGAAACTCTTGGAAGTGCTACGGTTATTTGTACGGATAAAACTGGTACGATTACTGAAAACAAAATGAGTCTTGCCAAATTTTTTGTGTTGAAAAACAATCAAATTGTTAGCCCAGAAGATGATTTAAACGATAATGATATTGAGTTATTATCATTAGCAATGTGGGCAAGCGAACCCATTCCATTTGATCCCATGGAAGTAGCATTGCATCAATCGTATAAAAATCTAAATAGAAATGACGAACGGCCAAATTTCCAGCTCGTTCACGAATATCCCTTAGGAGGGAAACCACCAATGATGACACACATATTTTCAGGAAGTGATGGCCACAAAATAATTGCAGCAAAAGGCGCACCCGAAGCATTAATCAATGTATCTCATCTTAGTGAGACTGAAATAAAGCAAATCCATTCCGCTTTTGAGATTTTAGCAATAGAAGGATATAGAGTTTTGGGTGTAGGCGTTTCGAATTTTGTTGGCGATGAATTTCCTGCTCATCAACAAGATTTACCATTTGAATTTAAAGGGTTAGTTGCTTTTTATGACCCTCCAAAAAAGAATATTCAGCGTGTGTTGGAAGATTTTTATGCCGCGGGTATAAAAGTAAAAATTTTAACAGGTGATAATGCCGCTACCACAATCTCCATTGCAAAGCAAGTAGGTTTTCAAGATTATGACAAAACCATTTCTGGAGATGAGTTGATGACTTTATCGGAGAAGGAGTTGCAGCTTAGAGTGATGGATACTGCTATTTTCACCCGAATGTTCCCCGAAGCTAAACTGAAAATAATCAACGCATTAAAATCTAATAATCAAATTGTAGCAATGACAGGTGATGGCGTGAATGATGGTCCGGCTTTAAAAGCTTCACATATTGGCATTGCAATGGGCAAAAAAGGATCCGAAATTGCCAAACAGGCAGCCTCTTTGATTTTATTGGAAGATGATTTATCCAAAATGGTGGATGCTGTGGCCATGGGTAGAAAGATATATACCAATCTAAAGAAAGCCATTCAATATATCATTTCTATTCATATTCCCATCATTCTAACGGTATTTATCCCATTAGCTCTTGGATGGATTTATCCAAATATTTTTTCGCCCATACATATCATTTTTTTAGAATTAATTATGGGACCTACATGTTCTATAATCTATGAAAATGAGCCGATGGAACCGAACACTATGTTGCAGAAACCCAAACCATTATCCACAACTTTCTTTAATTGGAAAGAGCTTTTAGTTAGTGTTATTCAAGGGTTGGTCATTACAGTGGGTATATTGGCTGTTTATCAGTTTGCTGTGGCAAGTAATTACAATGAATCCCTTACCAGAACGATGGTTTTTACTGTTTTAATTACTGCAAATATTTTTCTTACTTTAGTCAATCGTTCTTTTTATTACTCTATTTTAACGACCTTGAAGTATAAAAACAATATGGTTTTAATTATTGTGTTTATAACAATTGCTTTATCTGGTTTGATTCTTTATGTAAGCCCTCTGGCGGCCTTCTTTGAGTTTGAGACAATGAATCCATCTCAACTTTTATTAAGTATTGCAATTGGCTTTGTATCTGTAATTTGGTATGAAATAGTAAAAATCATAAAGAAAGTAAAACATTAATGAGTAGAAATGGATATTTATATAATTGAAGCCTCCCTTCCATTGACAAATAGGTTAGGGTTATTTTCTTTTTTGTGACATAATTTTATAATTCTATGTTTTTGCTACTAATTATAACTGCAATTTACTTTGGCGTTACGAGCATTTATGTTTTAATTAGTAAGTACTTTATCTCATCATTCACATACTTATTTCATCATTTGCCGATCTTAAAAAATATGTTTACCCTTTTGTTCAAGTAAAACAATATTGCTTATTTTATGAAACTATTCAGTTTTGTCATTTTTGTGATTAATAATTAGTAGGAATGTGAATACTGTTATTATTCAACTCACAAACTTTGATTATAAATTAGTCGTGGTATCAAAATTAACTAGAGTTTAAGAAGTCTTTTTTTTTCAATCCATTTTTGGTATTCCCAAAAAAAAGTCGCTAAGAACGACTCGGCATCACCTACTTGAGTACTTTAGGCGCGAAAAGGTAGTTTTTGGAAAGTCAGCCGTTGGAGTCCAACATTTTTAAAAACTTGACGAACAGACAATAGAAAAGATATAAGAATACTAAGAGACAAATCAATTCAGTGAAATGGAGGCCAAAAGCAAATAAGTGTTAATCATAAACGAAGATTCACTACATAAAAAATGTTATTAAATATGTTTGATGCTTAATGACAATAGATAGATTGTGTCACAAAATTCTGAACTGCTTGTAAATGAGAGCAGTAACAGCCAATAGAACTATATAATAAAATAATGCAGTAGAGAAAAACAGCCTGTTTTAAGCTAATTACGGTACCATTTGGACATAATCACTTGGCTTCGCGTTTTTAGTTGAGTTGTGAAGCTGACTTAAATTCTCCATTTTATCCAACATTTTGTCCCTGAATTCAAAGAATTTTGGTAATTCACCAGAGTCCATTTTTTTAGTTGTGGGCAATTTTTCTTTGAGGTGATTGACCTGTCTGCCATTTTTCCAAAATCTATAACACACGTGAGGGCCAGTAGCTAGTCCTGTGGCGCCAACATATCCTATAGTCTGTCCTTGTTTTACTCTTGTACCTTTTTTTATACCTTTAGCAAACCTCGACATGTGAAGATATTGGGTTTGATAAATATTGTCATGTTTTACTTTTACATAATATCCATTGTTGCTAGTATAGGCAGCAGCTTCTACTACTCCATCAGCTACGCTGTGTATTGGCGTTCCATAAGGCGCAGCATAGTCTGTTCCCAAATGTGCCATTACTTGTTTTTTAACAGGATGAAATCTTCTTAAATTGAAGTTTGAGGATATTTTACTGAATTTTACAGGTGCCTGGAGAAACGATTTTTTAGCTGTACGGCCTTCTGTGTCGTAGTACTCATCTCCTTTTTCTGTTTCATAAAGTAATGAAAAATGTGAGCCGCTGTTGTTGATATAGTTGGCTGCCAATAAGCGCCCTAATCCTACATTTTCACCATCAATGTACTTTTTTTCGAAGAGCAACTTAAATTCATCACCCTTTTTTGCATGGTGAAAATCTACAGAACTCGAGAGTGCTTCCTCCATTTTATCAATTATTGATGCGGATACTCCTTCGTTTTCAAGAGCCTTCCAAAGTGATCCGTTGATTTTACCTTCTATATACTCTTCACATGTTGTGACTTCTTTTTTGATGTGTTGAACTTTGGGTTGTGGGCCACTGAAATCATAAACTACATAGCTATAAATGTCGGGTTGGTATATCAATGCCACGGGTGTCTCTGCACATTCATCTGTTTTTATCACATGATATTCCGCCCCTGCTTTTATGTTTCTCATATTGAAAACGTTCTTGGATTCGTGTTCCAATAACATAATGGCATTGGCACTTAAGCCTAAAGTAGTTAATATATTGCCAAAAATATCATTTTTAGCGATTTTTCTATTCTCTACATGAAAAGAATCTAAACTATAACCATATAGATATTCGGATGTGGTTTGTATAACGTTTTCTTCCGCTGTATTTTTCTCTTTACTGAACTCATTTTTATAACCAAAAATGACGACTGCTGCTAATATGATGGACAATGATATATCTATAAAACGCTTTTTGAGCTGAATCATATTTTTTACTTTTGTACTTATTATAATGTTATTTGACCGTTGTGATTTTTGTATAAATATTACAAATTTTAAACTAAAATATATAATACTTTTTCCAAATCGACCGCAAGATATAGCAAAAAAAATAACTGCCCAAATAAAAAACGTTAAAATTTCTTAACATTTTAAATTTTGACATATTATAAACAATTCATTGCCTTCTCGCGGTAGTGCGGAATTATAACACATAGAAATATTTTTTATATTTAAATATTTACCAAATAAATAATTGTACTCCAATAGGCTTCCACCAAATGGAGGTCCTTGTTTTTGAAACTCTGTTGCAAATAAAATTCCTGCCCATTTGCCATTTGGATTTAAAATTTTTGAAATTTTATCGACGAGCCTTTCTCTCAAAGATGGATCGATAGCACAAAAAAATGTTTGCTCTATTATTAAATCATATGTCGAGTCAATTTCAAAAAAATCCTCATTGAGATAATTCAAACCTCTGGGTTCGCCTAATTTTTTTTTTATATTATCAATAGCATGTGCTGAAATATCACATAGAGTCACATTCATAAAACCATTTTCCAATAAATATTGTGCTTCGAAATGATGGCCTGCACCAGGTATAAGTATAGATTGAGTTTTATCTTCTAATTGATCAAAATAGGCTTTTAAAGGAGGCGACACATGATTGAGACACCACGGGGTATTTTCATTTTTATGTCTTTCGTCCCAATATTGTTCATTTAAGTGGTCAGGCATTAGATTATTTTTTTCACCAAACAATATCAAGTTAAATTATGTTTTTAGTAAAGTTACATAATAATTATATGATTTTATCCCCGAAGACATTAAACTGTAAAGGTCAATTGATCTCCTTAGAAAGTCCTTTAATCATGGGTATTATTAATATTACTCAAGATTCATTTTATAAGGATTCAAGAATTCAAGATACTTCTTCACTTAAGTTAAAGGTTAGCAAAATGGTGGAAGAGGGTGTTGATATTTTAGATTTGGGAGCGACATCTAGCCGACCTGGCAGTACAATATCTACTCCCAATGACGAGATAGAAAAGTTACTACCGGCTATTGATTTAGTGCTGACCGAATTTCCGCACATGATTATTTCTATTGACACAATCCATAGTCAAGTAGCAGATACATGCCTAAAGTCTGGTGCGCACATTATAAATGATATCACGGCAGGAACTTACGACAAATACATGATGGAGACTGTTGCTTCTCATGCTGCACCTTATGTTATGATGCATATGAAAGGTCTGCCGAGCACAATGCAGGATAATCCACAGTATGATGATGTGGTCATGGATGTACTTAAGTTTTTAAAAGATCGGTTAAATGCCGCACTCTCTAGTGGGATAAAAGATATTATCATTGATCCAGGTTTTGGTTTTGGCAAGACAATAAAAAACAATTACGAATTGCTCCAGCAATTAGAGATATTTAACCTATTGGATTGTCCTATTTTAGTAGGCTTGTCTAGAAAATCTATGATATACAAGGCACTAGAAATTTCTCCAGAAGAGGCTCTTAATGGCACTACTGCTTTAAACATGATAGCGCTTATGAAGGGAAGTCACATCTTAAGAGTCCATGACGTAAAAGAGGCAAAAGAAACTATAAAGTTGTTTAAACAGCTTAAATTTTAACAGCAATTTTACCCAATATCCAGCCTTCATCACCATAATAGTCTTTTATTTTTATCCAGGAATCAATTTTTTCTAATACCTTGACCTTTGATCCTTCGGGAAGTTGAACTGACTGTGGGCTATTCTCATCAGGAGATAAATGAGTGGTGGTGTTTTGTACAATTATATAAGCGTTATCTTTATAGAAATAATGGACGAAACCCATGGCACCAAAAGTAACAAAAAATATAGCCGCCAAAGCCAATAAGTAGAAATCTTTATGTACCAACTTAAATTGTGGTGACTTTTGCCATAAAATGAAGCTAATGACCATTAAGAGTATGCAAGAGAATGACCACCAAACAGCGCTAGAAATATTGATTAATTCTTTGAAAAATTGATGTCCCAAACTTAATTTTTCTTTGTCTTGTGGAATTCCATCATTCATTTTTAAATCTTCTAAAATATTTTTTACATTTTTATTTTTAGGCTCTAATTGGAGGGCCTTTTCAAGATAAAGCACAGTCATGCCCAATTTTTGTTGTTTATTCATTATATAGGCCATATTTGAATACATTTCTACATTGGCATGTCCGCTTTTTTCAACTTCTTTGTACGCTTCATAAGCCTTAATCCACTCACCTTTTTTGAGTAATTCATCAGCTTTTGTTAAATCTTGACCATATGTGACTGATGAAATCCAAACAAAAATAAAAAATAATACGCGCATAGATACTAATATTTTATGATATATGTTTGTAACATTACACTACATATAACTTTTACCTTTAGAAAAAAGTTTTAGAAAAAGTTCAGGTTAATTCAAGTAGGTTTTTGCACCCAGCTTTATAGAGGACGTGTGTATTTTGTCTTTGTTGGGTCCTACACCGATATCGGCACTGAAAAGGTGACGATGATGTGAGGCTTCCACAAAAATAGACATCTTGTCAGAGATGGATTTTTCAATACCAAAACCTACACCTGCGGAAACAAAATAATTTTCTGCTAAAGAATGATCATTTATCACTCCCATATTGAAAGGCTTTTGGTCAAGTCGAGGGGTTTCTGGAACAAATCTTTCTGCTGAAGGTCTTCCTAATATTTTATTTTCTGTAATATCGTAGCTTGCTTTCATTACCCAATTGAATGTGGCAATAGTCGTCAAGTAAGATGACCAATTGTTTTTATTAATAAAATGATATTTTGTGAAAAGGGAGGTGGTGACTATATCAAAAGAGATTTTGTCAAGACTCTTTTCAAAATAATACATATCATTTCCACCAAATGATTCGCGCACTTTACGGGGTTCATAATCTCTGTTGGCATAGGCTATATCAAATTGGTATTCTACAGCACCATTTTTTTGTGAGATGCCCAAACCGTAGCTATTATTTATGAATTCTCTTTGATAAGACGCTAAGGAATAAATTTTATCAAAAGGAGTGTTGATAAGATTGAAATCGGAAGCTACATATCCTGAAATAGCCCTTCTTTGTCTTTTATCTTCTATATCGATATTCATAGGCATCATTAATGGAAATTCAGAATAGAGTTCTGAAGTTGGCAAGGTAGAAAGCATTGGCAAAATCGTACTATATTCATTCACATTAGCCAATATATCGTCATAAGGATTGTTTTTACTTTGAGTATTTTTGGGCCAATTTTTAATGTTTTCTTCGTAATCTTTTAGAAGGGTAATTTTGGGAGCTAAGGCCAATTCATTTTGTGATAATAAAGGATTAGAATGGATAGATTCTAAGGGGGCAATATTTTTGAGTAATGGTCTTTTTTTTGAATTAGATTTAGTGCTATTTGCGCTGAAACTATTGTTTTTATTTCGTGGCGAATTATCAGCTAATATTGAGTTTTGTGTTTTGAAAACTAATTTGTCTTCCTCGTTTAGAGTTTTTTGCACTGAATTGGCCTCAGCAATGATTATTGAATTTTCAAATGAGGGATGAGCATTTTCAATTTGTGTGTTTTCAAACCATTGGACGAAAGTCAATAACAGGAGCAAAACAGCTGCAATTTCCATTAACTTTATGCGTAAGATGTTCCTATATTTATCAATGTGTTGGTATTTATATTCCAAAAATTTTGACCATGAATTTGTAGTAGGGTGGTATTTATAGTTATGTACTTTGTGTTTAATGATGTCATCAAATAATGGGTCACTATTCGTTAAGGTATCATTTTCACTATCTAATTTTTGTTTAAACACATCCCATGCTCCTTCCACTTTGTTTTCTTGTGGTAAGTGAGATAATTTATTTTTGATTGATTCATCAAAAGAGGATTTGTTCATGTTTTTTGAAACTAATTATTATAAGTATAAACGTTACTAAAGCTATTTCGCTGCCCCATCAAAAAGTTAGTATTTTAAAGAATCAAAGGATTACGATTTTTTTAGAAAATTTTCTCTATCAATTAAATATTCCTTGAGTTTATTTCTGGCTTTTACCAAATTGGACCTACAAGTACTTTCATTGACTTTAAGTATATCCGATATTTCTTTGTGAGAATACCCCTCAATAACATAAAGATTGAATACCGATCTATATGCAGGAGAAAGATTTTGGAGTGCTTTTAAAATTTCTTCAGCGCCGATATTGTCTAAGGCCTGAGGCATGTGACTACTGATGTAATTAGCCTCATCTATATCTTCGGTCTTCTTTCTACTATCTTTTCTATAAAAGTCTATTGATGTATTCACAACTATAGTTTTTATCCATGCATTGAGTGAAGTGCCATAATTGTATTTGTAAAGGTTTTTGAATACTTTAATAAAGCTTTCATGGATAATGTCCATCGCATCATCAGGCGTACCTGCATATCTCATGGCGACATTCATCATGATAGGATAGTATTCCTCATATAGGGATTTCTGAGCCCATTGTTGATTGTCCACACAGGCTTTAATAAAATCCTCTTCGGTGATTGATGGTATTTTAAGTAAGAAATCCATGACGTAAAGGTAAGTAAATACAATTAACTATTTCAAAAAAATATGTTAAATTTTTCGAGTACTGTCGTAAATCATTGATTTTTAACACAGATTTAATGGTTTTAGTCTTTTTTTTATGAAATTATTAGAAATAACAATTCATTCACAAAGATAAAACTGAAATATTTTTCTTACTTTTTGTTAAATTTTTCTTAGTTGTGATACTAAAATATAAAAAGCCTCGTCTTAAATACATTCAATAAACAATGTCATGAAGAAATTAATTATTTTTGTTATTGTACTTTTCGTCTGTGATAATATAATGTTGGGCCAATCCTACAATACAGTAGGTGGAATTCGGTTGGCTGATGATTTTGGTCTTTCGGTAAGCCAAAGGATTGCCAACAAAACTACATTAGACTTAATTTATCAGCCTGGTACTTTTGCGGGAAGAGAAATGTTATCATTGACTGCACGACAACATTATCCATTAATCACAAAAAGACTTAACTTTTACTTAGGGGGTGGGGTGGCCTATAGAAATACTGAATTTGGTATAGGAGACGACCCAAATACGAAAGTGCAAAGCGCTAATCTAGCATTTACATTGGGTGGTGAAATGACTATTGGAAGGCTCAACTTTTCAATAGACTACATGCCTATGGTAGCTTTGAATAACTATAGTAAAAGAGATAGGTTTAATGCCAATTCGGGTATATCTTTAAAATATGTTTTTGTCAAAAAGCCTAAATCGAAAGAAAAATTTATCGACAAAATAAATATTTTTAAGAAAAAACAAAAATAGCCTTTGCAAGAGCCAGAATTTCTGGCTTTTTTTATGTGTATTCTTTTCTTTATCTATTTTCTTGTCTTGTGTGAGTTTTACATAATGATAGTTTGATACATATATTTTTTTATGTTTCCTATGACTTCAAATTTTTACCTATATAGGTTACACATCAAATAAGTTAAAGGTGTTATATAATTTGTATCATCATTTTAGTTACCTCTAAACAACTTTTGTTAATTTTAATATTGTTGATTATTTTAATATTTGGCATAGAATTTGATGTGTTTCAATATGAATAAAGTAATTTATTTTACATTTCGTTTCATTGAAAACCTAAAAAACATGAATAACAGTTTGTTTATCAATCAATTAGCATTATTATTTTTATCTTTTTTGTCATTTGTACAAGGCGGAAGTGCACAAGTACAATGCGATTGTAGTCCCACTATTGGCATTACATTTGAAGATTGTGTTCAAAAAAATCAAGAATCACAGGTGGGCATTTACGTTTTTAAGCCTGAACTAGCACTAAAAACAGGATGGATAAAAGTATTTGCCAATTCGTCTTTGATTTCAGAAAAAGAAATCTCTTTGAATGAAAAAGGATTTTGGGTTGAGGTATTTACGCACGATGCATCCGATGATACACGATTTTTTGTTGAATATCATTGTGAAAAGGACAAATGTTACACAGAAAAAATAAGTCATCGGCATTTTATGCCAGAATTCACGATAGATGTATCTGCTGTTACTTGTCATGGATACGATGATGGAAAAGTAAATCTTATATCCAATGAAAATTTGTCGTTGGTTTGGGAAAATGGAGATGTTGCCAACTCCAAAAACAATCTCTCATACGGTGATTACAAATTGGAAGTGAGAGCATCGAATGGTTGTGTGGAGCACGAAAGTATTAAGTTATTGAATCCTCAACCCATAGCTATTGATGCCAAACAATATACGGTTTTTGATAACAAATATGCAAAATTGGATATATCGGGCGGTTTGGCCCCTTATTCTATAGAATGGGTCGGCGACATCACTCCAATGTCTGAAAATACAATTTCTTATAATAAAAATCAGGAGTGCAAAGTCATTGTTTCTGACCAGCAAGGTTGTGTGTTTGAGAAAAAAATTAATCTAAACGAACAAGAAACTTTGCTAATTGAGCCTAAGGATGGAGTTCTCAGAGCGGAAAAAGCAATGAATAATGGAGATTATGTATATAACCTTACCAAAGCTTTCGATAAGAATAAAGGTGATATAGATGGAGATGGTCTCAATGGAGCGTTTTTAGATGTTGAATTTTATTTTGATAGACAAATGCAAAAACCTTTATCGAACAGCGATATTGACTATTTGGAATCTTCGGGCGACAATACAGTCTTTGTTGATTTTCGAATGGGTGGTCAGTCACTCACTACAACATCACTCATTCTCGCTCCTGATGCAATACAATATTGTCTTGCTGAATCGGAAGCCTGTGACAATGGAGTTCCTGTTGAACTTGTTCCTACCACGTGTTCTCTAACACCAGTTCCTTTAGCGAATAATGGAACTTATATGATCTTTAGATTGAATCAAGATGGTACAACTACTGCTGAGCCATCAAGGCTAATTGGCCCTGATACTGATGGTAGATTTTATTTTGACCCGACAAATGGTAGTGGAAATTATGTGGTGGAATATAATCTAGGAGGTCAAACATATGAGGCTCTTTTTGATGTACAGGCCCTCAATCCGCAGTTTAGGCCACAAAGTTTGCCGGTTTGTAATAATAATGAAGTTTTCGAACTTCGTGCCAACCCCCGTGGGGGAACTATGTCTGGGGTTATTGATGCTACAAGTTATTATGATGTAGGTACCAATCGTATATTTATTTTAGACCCTGATTTATTGGATGTAAATATTCCTTATACCTTTACATATCACTATTCGCAATCTAATCTTTCTGGATTGGTCTGCAGTAAAACGGCACAAACTACTATTACAGTGCTCACAGCGCCTACTATTACCTTAGATAATTCAGCATCTCAAGTTTGTGAACTGTCAGAACTTGTGTTGAATCAGACTTCGAGTGCTACTGATGGTTCACAAGATTTAACTTATAGATGGTTAATTCAAAGACCTGGAAGATTGGATTCCTTATTAGGCTCAGGCGATTCTTTAGTTTTGCCACAAACATTTATTTCAGGAACTTATGTGGTGGAAGCTATTCAAGATAATGAATGTAGAGCACGGGCCTCACAACCCATTGAGGTGCTTGAACTGCCTCGAGTTTCAAGTGAAGTTCTAACTGACCCTAATTGTTTTGGGGTGAGCAGTGCTGAAGTCAATGTGACTATAGACGGAGTGAG
>CAZBCV010000067.1:0-14053 GCA_964490495.1 uncultured Aureispira sp.
GATGTCCAATATTTTCCATCACCATCATCAAATATTGGGCTTTGAATGTAGGTGCCCAATAATCCAGAAATACTATCATTGAGCAAATAATGTTTTGTATCAATACCTCTATATCTATTGAAGCCTGTTCCACTACTGGCTATCCATAATTCACCATTAATTTCTGAACAAAATGTGTTATGTTCTTTGGAGGCAAGTGTGAGGTTTTGTTGTGATTGAATTTGTACACACAAGAATAGTATAAGTATAGAAACTATTGATTTCACTGATGCTATTATGGCTTCCACATAGGAGGACAGGGTACAGCCCATGTTTCTGTGGGGATTGCAGCGTTAAAAGTAACATCAACAGAACCATTATTTCTGTTTTTGTTGATTTCTACATTTGATTTTCTTAAGCATATAGTTCCACCTATAGGTTGTGGGAAACAAGTTCCTTCGGGTTCTATTTTAAAGCCTACGAATCTATAAGTAAAATAAAATTTATTACATGTCCTTGTCATTATTTCTTCATTGGCTTGAGTATATGGAACAGGAACAAGATTTCCCGAGGCTACCAAAGCACCTGTTATTCCAAGATAATCACAATTTTGAATTATTGATAATAATTCATAATAAGAAATAAAAGCTTTTTCAAATCCTTTCTGGATTGCTAAGTCATTAAACTGAAAACTTGGATGGTTAATTAAATCTTGTGGACTCTGAGTGGCAGAAATAAGTACCCCTGACAAATTACTAGATATGGTATTAGGAGATACTTCATAATGATTAAAATTCAAAATAATGGGATTAGTGACTACCTCAAACACATCGCTACCATATTTAACCATCCATACAGGCAAAAAATACATACGAGTTGGACTATTATTCGCCTCTGGTTGAATATAATATCCTACTAGTTGAGTATTACAACCTCCATAAATTATACAATTATTAGGAATTAAATTTATAGACTTCCAATTGTCTTTTATAATTTGAAGTTCAAGGCTATTATATATAAGTTTATTATCGGATTTTTTTGTTGATGCAAAAAATCTTCTTGTTATCCTTGGTTTTGGTGGATTTAAAACATTATTGTTACACAGGTCCTTTTTATCATAAAAGATCATCATTGAACTGTCTTCACAGGTCTGACTATTCCATTCTATAAAGTGATTATTATTAAAATCATTTGCCATTTTATTTATTTTTAAGTGTAAAGGTAACTAAATGTATTTTACTCTATTGTTATTTTTAATTATTTGGTTGTGCCGATTTATTTTTTGGTCTTTTCCCTCCCATATCCTACACCAACATATCCAAAAATTCTTTTTTCTTCCTTCTACTTAGGGGTATCATTTTTCCATCTTGCATGATTATAGAGCCACCTTCTTCTTTGATGTACTTTTTGACATGATTCAAATTTATAAGATGACTGGCATGTACTCTGTAGAAGGGGTTGGAGCCCAATTTTTGCTCTATATCTCCCAATGTCTTACTGACCAATACTTTGCTTTTGTCAACTAAGAACACTGTACAATAGGCTCCGTCAGCAGTGCAGTACATGATGTCCTCGTGGTTGACCCAATTTATCTCCGTCTGAGTATTGAGAGGTATTCTGTGGTGTGAAATCATATTCTGGCTTTCAAAAAGCTGTTTTATTTGCTCAATGGGAAGATTAGATCTTGTTTTTTTTACCTTATCTACGGCTCTTATTAATTCTTTTGGACTGTAAGGTTTCAATAAATAATCGACAGCTTCTACCTTAAATGCTTGCATAGCAAATTTTTCGTGGGCGGTGGTGAATATAAACCGATAATCTAAATGATTGATATGCTCAAATAAACTAAAAATAGTGTCTGTACCCACCTGCACATCTACAAAAATGATTTCTGGTTTACATTGTTGAATTAATGCCAATCCATCTTGTACGTTATTGGCGGTGCCACACAACTCTAAATCTAGACAGTATTCATCAATCATGGCAGTGAGAAGTTTGATGGCTAAAGGCTCATCCTCAATAATTAAAGTTTTAATTTTTTGGTACATGGAATTTGAGGGTTTTGTTTTGCAATAAATATAAGATTTATGAATTATTTTATCTTAAAGTACTCGTCTTGAATTTATTGATAGTATAATGTTTTTATCCCTTTGATAAACTTCATTATATTCTAAGAATCGGCAAGGTATAAAAAATAATTAATAAAAACGCAAAACTACACTAACTTTTTATTCTGACCCTATAACTTTTGTTATATGCACTACAAGAGCGAAGATAATTTGGATTAAAAGAAGACTATTTTTTCGCTCTCACTTTTTCAATCTATTCCAAATTGTACAAACCCTATGCCTTCAAAAACCCAATAGGTCTATCGGTGCCTGAAGCGTAAAAATTCCTAATATTCGGGAAGATGAGATGTAAGTCCTATTCAGGGACACCAAACCTGTAGTATTTATTGTTTAAATAGGCAGGAGTGTACTGGAGTTTAAAGTTTTTATTTTAATAACTCAATTGAGACAAGAGATTATTTTTTTAAAACAAAAATTTAATGTTTTGGTAATTTCTATTCATATAGATTAAATCATTTGTTTTTAAATACTATATATTTCATTTATAGTAATGCTATGGTCTTAAACAAGCCTCTACTCACTACCTCACTAAAGTAACATCCCCTGTAATTTTTCTAAGGCCACATCCAGGATCATTGATTATTAATAGGTAGGTATAGACACCCATAGCACATTTTATTCCTTTGAAACTACCGTCCCAACATTCATCTATTGAATCAGACTTAAACACCATGTTGCCCCATCGGTCATATATAGTCAGATCATATCTATTGATATTTTGATTGGAAGTACCTATTCTGAAACAATTGTTTATACTACTGCTCTCCGCTCTAAAAATATTGGGTCTGTAAATACCTCCATCTACTATTTCTAATACTACGGTAGAAGTGCTGTCGCAACCCACGGAATTGAAGCTGTTGTAAATATATGTGCCTGATTCTTTTATTTCTAAACCATCTTTTATGTACGAATCACATGCAAATATCGAATCTGTGGTAAAATCTGAATTAAAGATAGTAAGCTGTAAGGTAACTGTACTATCACATCCTAAAGCATTAGTCGTTAAATACTCATAAATACCGCTTTGAGTATAAGTTTCGCCATTCCACTCATACCTATCGCAGGCTTTTGTGGTTTCATTAGTAGTAGAGTTTTGGAGTATAGTGATAGTTGTTTCTGAGCGAGACGCACATAAATCTTCATTGGGCTCAAATACATAGGTTGTTGTTGTAAGATTATTGATATCTGGTGTCCATGTGCCACTTATACCATTATTAGACACAACCGGGAGTGCTGCAATGGGTTCTCCTGAACAAAATGCGTCATATTCACTAAATATCGGATCCTCGGGAATTTCACTTTCGATATTGATACTTAAAGTAAAAGAGCACTCATTACTAAAAGGTGTAAATACATATTCTGTTTGGTCTATACTATAGGATGGTGGCGACCATGCGCCATTGATATTATTAATGGAGATGGTAGGGAGTTCTGGGAGCTTTTTTCCTATACAATAAGTATCAAGTGTATCAAATAGTGCCTCTCTATAATCCTTAATAATTAATTCTACGGGTATTCTTGAGCTAAAACAATCAGATTGTGGCAGCTGGTTTGACACATAAAAAATATAACTTCCCTCTTCTGAACTTATGGATGGAACATACTTATTAGAATTTTCTTGAAGTAAGTTTCCTCCACTCGGGGCGTCATACCAATTCTGTTGAAAATTAGGATCTAAAGACTCTATGATGAGTTCTGGTATCTCGTCACCTACACAAATGGATGTGACTATGGGTTTTTCGGGAACGGCTATTTCTGGACAACAGAACTCAGTAAAAATAGTAGAAGTCAATGTGACTTCATCAGGGCACAAAGGGTTACCACCTATTATAACAACTTGATAAATCCCTGGATTTGAAACGGTGACACTGCGGCCATTGGAAATGATGTTTCCTGATGCATCCTTCCATATATAAGATGTTCCACCAGAGGCTGTGATGGTTATTTCTTCGTCTTCGCAAATTAAGGCTGTGGGAAAATCGACCTGAGCCAACGCAATACCAGAAAGTGCATTAATACGATATTGACAATTAGAACAATTAAAGCCATCTACAAAAAGGTAGTAAACTTCTCCTGGTGTCAGCCCTGTAAATCTTAAGCGCTCACTTCCAGGAGAAATGCCTCGACCATAATTGGCCAATACTCTAGAGAACCTACAGTTTTTTCCTTCGATGACGCCTAATTGAATACCTTGAGTACCACCACCGCAGTCGGCAGGTGTACAATTTCCTACCCAAATATCTACTTCTACCACGGTAGCTTCTGCGACAAACGTAATAAAAGATGTATTATCTAGAGCCATACCTGTGAAAAAACCTCCTGGTATTTGGTTATCTACACTTTCGACATTATAAAAATTACTAGTAGTCCCAAAGTATCCATCTAGATTACAAATATTAGGAGCTGTTTCACAAAATTGAGATGCAGTCCTATTTTCTTCAGTTGTACAAGTCACAACAGCTTCCCAGCCCAATCTCGCAACTGCATTATCAGATCTAAATCTAAATGTGATGCATCGACCTGATGAAACAGCCACGGGAACTGTGCTTACCGCTGATCTAATTCCAGCAAACTCAAACAAGGGTGGAGAATCAACATTGGGGCCGTCATATACATATAGAATATCATTTCTTACATGATTTCTTCCTGTTCTGTCATTATCTTGAGTATTAAAATTCAAAAACTCTACTCTCATTTTTTCGCCTGATGCTGAACAGAATGTTATGGTATGGTCTTCATTATTAGAATAATTTCCATTGAGACCACCACTATCATAGAATAATGCGCTACAAGTGTTGACTACATTATGCGCATTAATATTATAAGATTCACAGTTTTGAGTGACAAAACTGACCACATTGGAAAAACCTGTTTCTCCAGAATTAGAACATAAAACACTAAGTCTAAAATAACTTGTTTGATTCGTGATGTACACCATGCTTTGTGGGTCGGTCATGCCCGGCAGGTTATTCCAATTTATACCATCATTGGACTGCTGCCATTGATATGACAATCCATCAAAATTGAATGAATAAGCTAAGGCCGATAATTCTAGTTGAAAACTAACGCCAAAACATCCTACATCGTGTGATATTCTAGCTAATCCACCTACTGGAGTCCCGTTGCATGAAGATAACATAGCCGTAGAAAATTTTTCTTCAAGTAGTGTTCTTTCATTATTATTGGATTCTATTTCATAAAGTTCATGAACTGTTTCACCCATGAGGGTTGATTTTCCTTGAACACTTTCATGGGGAGTTGTAGTTAATAGTACAGTGATAATTAAGCCAATAGATAAAGTGCTTTTAAATTTAATTAAATGTAAATAGTCAAATTGGAACACATCCAACAGTTCACTAGGTTCAAATGGAGATCTTTTTGAGTATAATTTTGTCATCGGATTTGTATTAGTTGCATTATCAATAAAGCTCAAAGTCTAGGACACAGTACAAAAGTAAGAATTTTATTCTTAAATTTTAATTTATTAACGTATTTTAATACGAAATTATTATTTATTTACATTTTCATTAAGAAAAATTCTGCTGCCTTTTATACGATCAAGTCCTAAATATATTATATCTGAATACTTAACAGTAGCGATGTTATAAACTACAATGATCTCTCAATTATAGTAATATAAATAGCCCATTCTATTGAATTTTATAAAAATGGAGCTTTTAGAATCAAAATATGTCCAAAATATTATCTAAAATGAAGGAAATATGGCCTCTTTATTTTTGGTAGTTTGAATATTTATTAATTTTGATGTAAAAAAAATTAAAAATAAAAAGTTGATAATCAAATTATTGTGCAAATTTAATTCGATTTTTTGTTAAAAATTAATGTAACAAATGATGTACAACGTTAATTGCACAACGTTTTAGAACCTCTTACCTTTGCGGTATAATTTACAAAAATTGAATTATTTAAATTGATATTAAATGGAATTAATAGAATGGATTTTAGGATTGTTAGGTATCGTTGTTGATGAATTAGATGGAATTTAGTTTTTTACTCAAAAAATTTTAAAGAAATGAAACAAAAAAATAAAAATAAAGATAATTTTAGTTGGGGTATTGATGAGTTTGATGGGATTTAAAAGTCAAATAGCAATAAAGTAAGAGGCCCTCTAACTTTAAGGAAAATCTACGTTAATGATCTTTTAATATTTTGGAAAACTAGATATTGGGTTTTATCATTACAACTATATTTTTAAATAGTTTTTTAGGTTAAGAGCTTCCACAAGAATATTTCCAGTATTTAGGAAGCTCTTTTTATAGTTTTAGATGATTTTTTGTTCATATTTTTGTTTTTTCAATGATATTAAAAATAATTTTAATGTAAAATCATAAAATTTTATTCTTTTGTACGGTATCGTCTAAAATATTATAATTGATTTTTATTAACTTTGTCATTATTTTAAGTTAATAATCAATTGTAAACTAATTTTATATAGATTTTAAATTAATAAAATATATTTAAGAATAAATCAAATTGCAAAGGCATTTTCATTTTACAATTCTTTAGGTAAAAGAGCTTCCCATTTGTTCGGAAAATTTATAGGGAAGCTCTTTTTTTGATGTAAATTGACCCTTAAATTCTTTCCTATAAAATTTTGAATCTATGGTTTATATATTTTTTTTTCGATACGTACATCTGTAAAATGATATGTAATGATATATTTTAATCCAGTTTTTTTTCAAAACACACGCTGTTTTCTATTTTGGCATATTGACCATAATTGGTCATCTTTACGAATCCAGATTTTTCATAAAGACGAATAGCAGACAACATATCGTCGCCTGTCTCCAGTACACATCGTCGAGTGCCGATTTCTTTTGACCAAGTTTCTAATTCAGTTAAAATTATTTGGGCTATGCCACCGCCTCTTTTTTCAGGTAAAACATACATTCTTTTGATTTCCATAGTCTTTTCTTCAAGTGCTTTCATAGCGCCACAGGCTACGGGATTGTTATCTTCATATGCAATCACAACGTACTGAAGAAGATTTACCTTATTGAATTGAACAAAAAAATCATTGTCTTCTCCATTCCTAATGGCTAATTCTTGATCCAGAGCTTTCACTAGAGACAAAAAATCAGAATGCGTAGATGTTGTTCTAATACATTTTATTATCATGTTATGCATTTAAGTAAATTAGTTTTTGGGTTTTAAGGTATTATTAAGTTTTTAAAATTGAAATTCTGTTTTGTAGATTATTGATTATCTTTGTCATTCAATATCCCAAAATAATTAGACAGAATACAGACTAAAAAGTTTTTTGTATTTGAGCTCAGATTTTTTTTTGAACCAGGTAGTAGCACCTAAAAATGTAATGAAAATAACGACGATAAAAGACAAAAGTTTTATATCTTTCAGAACTTCCCAATATATAATAGGGTGATTTTTTTGAGTAATTAAAAATAAAATCGTACCTTGTGTTCTGTTGAGGTAATTTTTATTATTTGTACAAAAACCTAATATATGAATGTATCAAATTCAACATCTCAGACGAAAAATTATAAAATCAAAGAGTTAAAAGTTTATAGCTCTACAGAATGGCTGGCAGATAATACCAAAAAGTACAGACAGGTTTTTGATAAAAATTCTACGGCTTATGTTTATATAGAGATTTCATTTTTTAATAAAATGTTTGAAAACCAAGTGTGGGATGCAGACATAAAAATGATGTGTTTTGAAAACAGTTCCCTACCCAAAAAAGTGTGTGAATTGAATTTCAAAAAAAGGATCAATAAGTACGATCCCATTATTTTTATTCGTGAAGGTTGGGGCAATAAAAATCCAGGGTCGTTTTGGAAAAAAGGTACATATTTTTGGGACATCTATATCAATGAGGAAAAGGTAGGAACCAAATATTTTTACATAGAAGACTTTGGAAGATTGTCGATCAATAATACATTTGAAGGAGTTGTACAATTCAATGGTTTAAAACTTTATGAAGGTGGCAATGATGAAATAATGCAACAAGATAGAGTATATCTCAAAAAGTTTTCTGCCGAAGAGACGAGATATGTCTATCTCGAAATAGAATTGGGCAACCTTAAGAAGGATGGTAATTGGCATTTTGAAGTTTTTGTGAAATTTTTTAACTCAGGAAAAGAGCTTAAAGGACAAGTCATCAGATTGCAACAAATAACCGTTCAGGACAAAGTAGTACGTATCACAGCGGGTTGGGGTTCCAACAATAGAGGTTCGTGGATGCAAGGAACTTATACTGCTCATGTTATATTTATGGACCAAGTACTGGCAACTGTAGATTTTGAAATGGGTATGGAGTTTGTAGAAGGGTTATTGCCAGTTTATATCCCTCATTCTGATCAGTTGATAGTTGTAGAAGACGAAGAAAGCCTCACGTTCGAAGATGTTTTTTCTAGGCTCAATAGTTTAGTTGGACTTGAAGAAATCAAAGAAAAGGTTTCGCAACATGCACGTTACATTCAGTTTTTACAATTGCGTAAAGACAAAGGTTTTGAAGAAAATGATTCTATCAATATCAATGCAGTATTTACAGGGAATCCTGGAACAGGTAAAACCACAGTAGCTCGCATGATGGGTCTTTTGTACAAAAAAATGGGTTTATTGACATCTGGACATGTGATAGAGGCAGATAGGGTAGATTTGGTGGGTGAATACATTGGCCAAACAGCACCCAAAGCTAGGGAAGTGATTGAGAGAGCACGTGGAGGCATTTTATTTATCGATGAGGCTTATTCGTTGGCACGTTCGCAAGATGATTCCAAAGATTTTGGGCGAGAAGTGATAGAAATTTTGATCAAAGAAATGTCTGCTGGTAAAATTGATTTTGCGGTCATAGTGGCGGGATATCCCAGAGAAATGAAACAATTTATTGATTCTAACCCTGGATTAAAGTCCAGATTCAAACATTTTTTTGAGTTTAAAGATTATTTGCCACAAGATTTGATAGAAATTGCACGTCTCAAGGCACTTGAAAAGGAGATTACCTTTTCACCAGAAAGTTTTGTCATTTTGGAAGATATTATTGTACAGGCTTATAGAAACAGAGATAATGCTTTTGGCAATGCAAGATACATTGTGGACCTCTTAGACAAAGTAAAAATGAATTTGGGTCTCAGAATTATGTCACGCAAGAGCCCCTCCCAATTGCGTAAATCTGATCTTTCAGAAATTATTGTTTCTGATATGGAAAAATTATATCCTAAAAAACTGATTGAAACAGCTAGAATCCCTATTGACAATTCGTTACTGCAAGAAGCTCTAAAGGAATTGAATACCTTGACCGGGATGGAGCCTATAAAAAGACAAATTAGTGAAATGGTTGATGTGGTCAAGTTTTATAAGAAAACTAATAAAAAAGTATTAGAAAAATTTTCGCTTCACACTGTTTTGATAGGAAATCCAGGTACAGGTAAAACTACGATTGCAAGGATAATAGCCAAAATATATAAAGCCTTAGGTATTTTGGAAAGAGGTCATTTGGTGGAGACTGATCGTCAAGGGTTGGTAGCAGGCTTTGTAGGCCAAACAGCCATCAAAACCAATGCGCAAATAGATAAAGCGATAGGTGGTGTATTGTTTATAGATGAAGCCTATTCGTTAAGTCATTATGGTGGTGCTCAAGGAGATTTTGGAGGGGAAGCCATTCAGACTATACTTAAAAGGATGGAAGATGATAGGGGCAAATTTTTTGTAATTGTGGCTGGCTACCCGGACAATATGGATATGTTTTTGAAGGCTAATCCGGGCTTAAAATCAAGATTTGACAAAACAATAGTATTTAATGATTATGATGCGGGTGAGCTTTTTGTTATCGCTACACAATTGTTGATGGATGAAGGCTATAAAATTCAAACTCAAGCCAAAAAATTATTGAGTGTGTATATTGATGATTTATACAAAACAAGAGATAAATATTTTGGCAATGCACGTAAGGTACGCCAAATTGTGCTAGAAATAATTAAAGAACAAAATTTGAGATGCGCCACTGTTCTTGATTTAGAGCAAAAAAATATAAAGCCGACATGGATAATGATAGAGGATGTACAAAAAGTGATAGATCAAGTAGAGGCATCAGAGATCAAGAAAAAAGGAATAGGGTTCAATTGAGTTTTAAACTAGCGTTTTTACAGCAATTCTTTGTCATTGGATACCTCTCCTTTTTCTGAGAGTATTATTGCAAAGGGTCTTGTACTAGCAAACTGACCCATAAGTATGACCAATATTACCGTTACAGGAACACTCACAGCCATGCCTACAATACCCCAAAGTAATCCCCAAAATACCAAAGATAAGAGTACGACCAACGGACTTAGATTGAGCGAATCTCCCATAATTTTGGGTTCTATGATATTGCCCACTACTACTTGTACTGCCCCTACAAAAATCAAAACCAAAAAGAACGGACCAGAATCACCAAATTGAAGTAATGCAATAAGAGCAGGGAATAATGTAGCAATTAAAGAACCAATATTGGGTATAAAATTGAGTATAAATATTAAGAAGGCCCAAAAAAGTGCAGAATCAATACCTATCATCTTCAATATTATAAAACTTGCCAATCCTGTGATAAATGATACAAAGGTTTTTAGTGATATATATTTACTGATGGTATCTGATATACGCATCAAATTAATTTCGGCTTCAAATCTTTCTGTTTTATGGGGAAAAAGTTTCTTAATCTTAACACCGAATACGTTTTCTTCAACAAAGAAAAATAATACATAGAGTAGGATCAGAATGAAATCACTAAGTATTTCTGTGATAGATGAAATGATAAAACTGATAATAGAACTCAGATTGAACTCTCCAAAATATACTTTTAGTTCATCGTATAGATTGATATTGTATTTGACCTGAATTTCTTTATTGAAAATTTGTAAATTTTTTTCATAATCCGATAGATTATTGGTTAAATCTTGAATATTACTTATCAATAAATTAATAACAACAGAGGCTAAGGTAAATAATACAACACTCGCAAAAAGACTCCAAAACCATCGTGGCATTTTGGCACCTATATAGGGTATGTTTTCTGATTGGGTTCTGATTTCTCTTATCAAAAACCATATAAGTAGCGCAATGACTAAAGGTATCAGAAACTTTTTTCCAATGTAAAGTATGGCAATAGAGCCTAAAAAAGTAAGTAATATATTGGTGACTTTATTGGAGTTCATCCTTTACTAATCTTCATCGGCTTCTGCCGTCAATTCTTTTTCTATATCTTCCATAAAAACGTAGTCAATAGACTCTTCAACGGTAGGAATAATTGTTAATATAGATTCCAATCTCGATATTTCTATCAATTTTTTTACGGCAGGACTAGTGGCTGATGCTAAAACAAAACAACCATAATCTTTCCAAAGCCTATTGGCCGTAAGAATGGCGCTCAATCCAGATGAATCCACATATTTCACTTCCGAAAGGTCAAATATTAGGTTTCTTACTCCTTCATTACTCAACAAAACAAACTCAGACTTTAGGTCAGGTGCCATCAAAGAATTGAGGTTTTCTTCGTTCAATTTAAAAATGGTGTATCTATCTGTTTTATCTATGGTAAACTTCATTTTATTAATATTTATAAATTACAACACAAAATTAAGCAAAATTATTATATTTCTCTCTTTTTTAAGATGACTTTAAGTTAATTATCCTAATTTACATCCATTCACAAAAGATTATAACCTTATCTCATCATTGGCATTGTCAAAAAATTTGTATTCAAAAAGATGGTAGTGGTGCTCTTGAGACACTTTGATCCAGCTCTTATACTTCCATCTCCAGCGCATGAGAAGGCTTGGAAATCCAGCTTTGACATAACTCATAACAAATGGATTGGCCTTAAGATGTAGTTGAGATATAGGTCGGGATTGAAATATAAAATTGAGATCACGTTCTATATTATCTATAACTAAAATAGAAGCATTGGCCTTGCCTGTCCCCTGACATACAGGGCAGGTCTCTGATGTATCAATTTTAGTGACGGGTCTAGTTCTTTGTCTTGTGATTTGCATGAGACCAAATTTACTTATGGGGAGCACGGTGTGTTGAGCTCTATCCCCTTCCATAAATTCCCTCATCTTGTTGTATAGACTTGTTTTATTGTCCATACTTCGCATATCTATAAAATCTATGACTATCAAACCGCCAATATCCCTTAGTCTCAGTTGTCTCGCTATTTCTTGTGCAGCCTCAAGATTGACCGCAATAGCAGCATCTTCTTGATTACTTTTTTGCATTTTGGGCCCACTGTTGACATCTACTACGTGCATGGCTTCTGTATGTTCTATGACGACATATGCCCCACTACTCATTGTTGATGTTTTGCCAAAAGAAGATTTTATTTGTCTATTGATATTAAAATGATCAAATATATTTCTTGTACCTTTGTAATGCTGTAATATATTGACTTTGTCTGGGGCGATAGTCCCGAGATATTCTTTAATGGACGTGTATAGATCTTTGTCGTCTATATTGATTTTGTTAAAGTTATCATTGAGTATATCCCTTAGAAGCGAAGATGTTTTATCTATTTCGCTTAAAATTTTGCCAGGCTTTTTTGTTTCTTTAAGTTGCGAATATATAGTTTTCCACTTGTCTTCAAGTTCTTTGATGTCTGTGTGCAAATCAGCCACTTTTTTTCCTTCTGCGGCAGTTCGCACAATGACTCCAAAGTTTTTGGGTTTAATGCTTTCTACCAATAGTTTTAGTCTTTTTCGTTCATCTTGCGAACCAATTTTTTTTGAAACAGCTATAATTTCTGAAAAAGGAGTAAGGACCACATATCTTCCGGGTAGTGTGAGCTCACAACTGAGTCTTGGACCTTTGGAGGAAATGGGTTCTTTAAGAATTTGAACTAAGACATGGCTTTCCTTATTAAGTACTTGGTCTATCTTACCATTTTTAGGATTGTCAGGCTCTAGTTCAAAGTTTTCTAAAAGAGAATTATTAAAAGTACCTTTTACGACAGCGTTGGTATATTTTATTAAGGACTTTATTTGTGGTCCTAAGTCAGTATAATGCAAAAACGCATCATTCCTATAACCCACATCCATAAATGAAGCATTGAGACTTGGCATTAGCTTTTTGACGTTGGCCAAAAATATGTCACCAACAGAAGTGTTGTTGTTGGTTTTTTGGCTGTGAAGCTCTACCAGTTTATTGTCTTCTATTAAGGCAATTTCTACCTCGTTAGGCGACGATTTGATTATTAACTCTTTTTCCACATTCTTTTTATCTAATGTTTATTAATAAATAGATCATGGAGTAATTTCGCATCTTACTTTTGGGTGTATCGATGTCAAGTATAATAGGTGTGGAATTGTGAGTAATAATTACACAAATCAACATATACCTGAATTTTGCTTATCATTAAAATATAAGACTATTTTCGACCCATCGAGCGAATTTCCCCACTTGTTAAAATGATGGCACTGATGATAAAAATTGACATAGGATTTTATATCCTTTTAAAGAGAGAGTTATATATATGATTTTTTTTCAAAGTTATCTATGCATAGGTGCATTTAAATGTTAAAACTTGATTTACGTACATAAATTTTTTATAAATCAAATAAGTGCACTAATTCACTGAGCGACATTATCTATTTTTTCTTTTTAGATAACATATGTTTATATGTAAATCATAAAAGAGTTTTTGACACTCAATTTTTATTCCTTTGTTTGTAATTTTATCAATGACTTTACGGGGTCTAATTGAACATTACATATTTCTTTTTTATGTTGACTATTTATTGGATAGACAACATATGAAAAAACACTTGCTTTTAAATGTCTTTCACTTTCTTTTCGTTTTGAGACAAAGGGCATCTCATGTAGAATTATACTAGTCTAAGTTCTCATCAGTCTTTAAAAATCTCTCCTGTCATAAAACCATAATGCGCATCTATATAATTGTACTCTATCCAACAAATATTATCTACAATACT
>CAZBCV010000068.1:0-14016 GCA_964490495.1 uncultured Aureispira sp.
TCGGACCAAAAGGGATAAAAGAATTTGTGGAGAGTTTATTGAGACTATCACATTCCTATTTAGATTTTGAAATGAATATTTTGGAATTGGAAGATGAAATAGAGCAAATAGTCTATGAGGATGATAAAGTGGCCGTAAAGGCATTTCCCTTGAAACATCGGGTGCCTACTTATGGTTACAGGCTCGACGAAAAACCAAAGACACAAAACTTAATTAAGGAGAAAATTGACGAATATCAAGTCAGTATAGATCAAATTAAAGACATCTTGTCTGGAAGAGACATACAATGTAATGGTGAAATCATTGCTCATACAGAGTTTAAGTATATCAAGAGGAAGCCGAGGTCTTTTGCTTTTTGTTCTGACACTGTATATGATGAAGACTTGGTTCCAGTTTTAAGAAACGTTGATTTACTTTATCACGAATCCACCTATTTGGATTCTATGTCTGAAAAGGCTGCAAAGTATGGTCATGCCACAGCATCACAGGCTGCGCAGATAGCTCAAATGAGTCAAGCCTCTCAATTGGTATTAGGTCATTTTTCTATAAGGTATGAAATAAAGACTGCCTTTAGACAAGATGCCGAACAACATTTTTCACCTGTTATTATTGCTGAGGAAGGCATGACCATTGATATAGACCATGAGGATTAAGAGTGTATAACAGAAAAGTAAAACCACCCATCATAGACCATTCAATGAAGAGTTTTCAAGATTGATTTATCGTTTTATATTGAATGAAAAAAGGTAGTGGTTAGTACACTTCGCTCACCAGATTTTAAAAAATGGATAGCTGAATAAAATACAAGTTGCTCTTCATAAATATTTATTCTAACTGTAAAAATAGCCATTTTTAATAGATATACTTTAGAAACAAAAAAGAAGGGTGTACCAAATGAATGGCACACCCTTTTAATCCTATTTCTAAGTTCTGAAAAATTACTTCGTCCTTTCTCTCTGTTTTGCAGAGTAATTAACTTTTATTTGTCCCGCCTTTCGCAATGCTGTTTTGACATCACCTATAAGGCCCATCGTAACATCGCCATCAATTTTTAGCGAAGTAATAACTGCTGATTTTTGAGCTTCGGGCACTGTTTCTTTGTGCTTAGCAATAAATAATGCGATATCTTCCTCTGTGGCGAATCTATCACCTAACTGAATTCTAGGCTTCGTTCCATGTATTTGTGGTTTAGTAGGCCTTCCTATGTGGATAAAGTTTACTAAACTTTTCTTCTCTAATTTGGTCAATTCCGAAGCTTGAGGTGTATTGGTTTTTACCAATAACTCTTGATCTCTCATCTTTGTGACAACCATAAAGAAGAAAAGAAGCATAAACACAATGTCTGGAAGAGAAGCTGTAGAGATAGCTGGCTCTGCATTACTTTTTTTCTTTTTAAATTTAGACATAAATCTATAATTTTAAGGTTATTAATTAATTGGCTTCTTCACCAAACTTCGTAGGTTCTGCTTCTGAGATTACAAGCGGAATGGCATCTTTAATCTCATTCATCTGATCCCTATTCAATTCGTTCAATGTCTTTCTAAATCTTTTTTGTGCCTCTTCTTCCCACAATTCATTGTAGGCCGCCTTAATCTCATTATACACTTCTAAATAAGTACTGTACTTAGTACCCCTATCGTTTTTAATTGAAACAATGGCTTTAGTAGGTTTTTCTGCCATATCGTCCCTATTATCTGGATTCATAATAAATATTTTTGTATTATCTTTCAAATCCTTAGGTTCCATGGGTTCGTTTCTAACTAATAGGTCACTATTGGCATTGACGAGCACGGAGTATATATTCCTTGACTTAATGTCGGATATTTCTGGTGGTTCGTCCGACCACGGTGGTAATTTCACAAGCAATCCTTTGTCCTCAGCTATAGTTGTTGTTACTAAAAAGAAAATTAACAACAAGAACGCTATATCGGCCATAGAACCCGCATTGATTTCATTTGACATTCTATTTTTTGGCATAATACTATTATTTAAAGAAATTACGAACTTCCGAAATCGCTATTGACAATGTAGCAGCTACTAACAGTAGGCCACAAGTATAAATCCCTGATGTCACAATTTTACTTGAATTTTCGGTAATAAAAAATTCTGAATTTAGTGTATCCCATTTACCACCAGTTTCAAAAGTGGCAGTTGCATAAAACACTATAGCTATTATCACCAGGGCAACTATACCTAATATCATGTTTTTGGAAGTTTTTCTATTGCTCCAAAGATCCATGATAACACCGAATGTCATAAGTAAAAAAGCTACCACTGTCAAGAATAAGGATATATATAGACCGAAATTAAAAGCACCCAATTCCCGATATTCTACCTGTAAAAGGTCAGTACTTGTATCATATCCCGCTGAGGATAATCCTAAATTAATTGTAATGAAAAACAGAATGGCAATGAGACTTCCAACGCCCATAGCTACCGCTGATCCATTTTTTAATAAAAAGTTATACATTGTATCTTAATTATTTAAAGTTGATAAAGAAAAAATTATTTAAAAACTTTGTTTCTAGCCATTACTTCAACTAAGCTGATAGAAGCGTCTTCCATGCGGTTGGTGATACCATCAATTTTTGATACTATATAATTGTAAAATATTTGTAGAATAATCGCTACGATCAAACCAAATACCGTCGTTAAAAGAGCTACCTTGATACCTCCTGCCACGATAGAGGGTGAAATGTCTCCTGCTGCTTGAATTTTGTCAAAGGCACCAATCATACCTATTACTGTACCCATGAAACCCAACATCGGCGCCAATGCAATAAATAATGAAATCCAAACTATACCTTTTTCTAAAAGGCCCATCTGAACAGATCCGTAAGAAACAATAGCTTTTTCGACAGCCTCTGGGCCACCTTCAGCATTTCTTAATCCTTCATACAATACGCTTGCCGCAGGGCCAGGTGTTGCTTTAGCTACATTTTTTGCACCTTCCATATCGCCGCTGGCTAATTTGTCCTCTATTCTAGAAATGAGAGTATCTGTATTGGCTGAGGCAATATTGAGTGTAATAATTCTTTCGATACTGAAAGCCAATCCCAATATCAAACATAAAAGTACAACAGCCATAAACTGCCAACCCCCTTCGATGAATTTTTCTTTAAGCACTTGAAAAGCTCCTGGACTTGCTACAGTTTCTACTGCGGCTGAGGCTGCTTCGCCTAATTCATCCGCTGTTTCGCTTATGGCTTCTGTTGTAGCTTCTGCAGCCCCTTCTGCTGCTTCTGTTGCAGCTTCTGCTGCTCCCTCAACTGCTTGTGCAGCTTCCTCTACCTGTGCCGTTAGATTCTGAGTACCCATAAATGATACTATAAAAAACATCCCTAAAATTAAAAAAAGTTTTTGCATGATTTGTTAATTTTTGTAATTGTAAAAATAATGATTTAAATTAAAAAAACGTAAAATTAGAAATAAATTATCAATCTCACCAAAAAATAAGCTTTTTATTTTTTGGCGGAGAGTGAGGGATTCGAACCCTCGATACCCTTTTGAGGTATACACACTTTCCAGGCGTGCTCCTTAAACCACTCGGACAACTCTCCCACACCGCAAATGTGACAAATATTTATCAATTAACAAAATTTTTTTTTTGTATTTCTTTTTGTTTAACTTGTAATAACCTATTTTTCAATCTTATGTAAGATTATAAAATTATATTATTTTTTTATTAATTCAAGAATTTGTATTAAATCGCCTTAAAATTGATTTTATTTGTGTTTTGATTGAGATGTAATTTACTTTACATTTTGGTGTGCTTAAACGTATTTTTTTTGTATTCCATTAACTTTATTTTCTTAGTAAGGTTATTATTTCTGTAAAACCATTAAAATGTATGAGAGAATTTGAAAATATTGAAGAATTAAAAGAGTTTATTTCACAACCTATTATCGAAAATATTGCGGTTCAAGGTATAGATTTGACATTGCTGGAGGAACTTATTTTGAAAACTCAGTTCAGACTCTGTTTGTTTCTCGGTTGTGAAATGACAGATGACATCAGAACACATCTTTATCAAAGTAACTATATTTTTGCACAGCTAGATGTTCCTTTTAATGTATATCCTAATGGGCTTTATAATAAAGAGATACTTTATGCAAATTATGATTATAGAACACCAGATTCTTATACAAAAACTCTTGATAAAATTATATATAATTACTACATTCACAGTGTCAAAACTTCATACAATATCAAAGAGACTTTGGCCACAAGACTTCATGACCACTCTATAACGGATGCTTTGCATCAATTCATTATGCGCTATGATGAAAGAAAAATAGTAGCTATAATGGGTGGGCACGGTATAGGTCGAGATAGTCAAAGTTACTTAAATGTGGTTCAAATTGCCAAAAAATTAACGCAAGAAGGATATCTACTGATGTCTGGTGGAGGACCTGGAGCTATGGAAGCTACACATGTGGGAGCTTGGTTTGCGGACAAATCAGATAATGAGCTTGAAGATGCATTGAAGATACTACAAAAAGCCCCAAAATACAGTCATCCTCAATGGTTGCCTACCGCTTTTGAAGTTCTAGAAAAGTATCCTCATTGCACCTACGAAAGTCTAGGAATACCAACTTGGCATTATGGACACGAACCACCCACACCCTTTGCCACGCACATTGCCAAATATTTTGAAAATAGTGTAAGGGAGGAAGGTTTATTAGCCATAGCCAAAGGTGGTGTCATATTTTCTCCTGGTAGTGCGGGCACAATGCAAGAAATATTTCAAGATTTGGCACAAAACCATTATCAATCTTACGGATATGCCAGCCCAATGGTATTTTTAGACAAAAAATATTGGTCTTATGATAGACCGATATATCCAATACTAGAGCTCATGCATTTAAGAGGAGACATACATCATATGAATTTAGGTCTTTATGATGATATTCAAGAAGTTATGAATCATATAAGACGGTTTACGGTATTATAACCCACTTTTTATGTCAAAAATAACAAGTAAGCCTCTTTGTTTGCTTCTTAGAAATACTTAAAACTTTCTCCAGCTTCAATTTCTAGTAAGGTGTTGTAAATCAACTTCACTACACCTTCCACATCTTCTTTGTGGGCCATTTCAACAGTGGTGTGCATATATCTCAGAGGCAGTGAAATTAGTGCGGATGGAACACCTCCATTACTGTAGGCAAAGGCATCTGTATCGGTTCCCGTACTTCTGCTTGCTGCTTCACGTTGGAATAGGATTTTGTGTTTTTCTGCTGTGTCAATTATTTTTTGTAATAATAGATTGTGTACAGCGGGTCCATAAGTTACGCTAGGCCCTTTACCAGATTTTACATCTCCGTGAATCTTACTATCCAGCATAGGTGTGCCAGTGTCGTGTGTCACATCTGTGATGATAGCCACATGCGGTTTTATGGTGTTGGCTATCATTTCTGCACCCCGCAAGCCTATTTCTTCTTGTACTGCATTGACCACATAAAGTGAGAAAGGCAAACTTTGACTGTTTTCTTTGAGCAGTCTTGCCACTTGTGCGATACAAAAGCCACCCATACGATTATCTAAGGCACGGCCACAATAATAATTGTTATTGATAACGGTAAGTTCGTCTTGAAAAGTCATGACACATCCTACATGAATGCCCATTTCTAGGACTTCTTCTTTGTTTTTGGCACCCACATCTACAAATATATTTTCGGTGCTTGGTGTTTTGTCTTGTTCTTTGGTGCGACGAGTATGAATGGCAGGCCACCCAAAAACACCTTTGACTATACCTTTTTTGGTGTGAATGTTGACACGCATCGAAGGAGCAATCATATGGTCTGAGCCTCCATTTCTAATCACCTGTATAAAACCTTGATCCGATATATAATTGACAAACCATGAAATTTCATCTGCATGGGCCTCTATGACCACTCTGTAGGGCTGTTGAGGATTGATGACACCATACGCCGTGCCATAATTATCTAAGTGCCATTCATCCACGTAAGGTTTGATATAATCCACCCATATTTTTTGGCCTGGAGCTTCGAAGCCAGTGGGCGAAGCATTATTGAGATATTCGAATAAAAATTTTTCTGATTCTTTATTAATTATATTCATTGACAATGTTATCTATTTATTGATGATGTAATTATCGTACCAATTTTTGGGATCTTGACTCCAAAGGGCTAAAATTTGAGCTTCTTCTGCATCAATGTACCCTGAGGATAAGGCTTCTTGCAAAAGGGCACTATAATGTGATAATGTTTTGTAAACACAATTGGAATTTGCAAAATTATTCTGAGCGATATCAAATTGATAATCAAAAATGGCAATGACACCAATAACTTGATGTCCGTGTTCCCTCAATATCTCTACTGCCTCCAGGGAGCTTCCTCCTGTAGAAATTAAATCTTCCACTACCAATATTTTACTTTCTGAAAATATTTCTCCTTCTATTTGATTTTGGCGACCATGAGATTTTGGAGCAGAGCGAACATAACTAAAAGGCAATCCCAAAGTATCCGCCAAAAGTGCCCCATGAGCTATGCCAGCTGTGGCCACACCTGATACCATATCTATTTCTCCAAAAGATTTTGCTAGGGTAGCTAAGCCATTTTTAATGTTATTTCTTACCTCTGGATAAGACAATGTGACACGATTATCGCAGTAAATGGGTGACCTCATACCCGACGCCCATGTAAAAGGATTTTGTAAGTTCAATTTAATTGCTTTAATTTGCAGCAAATTTTGAGATATTAATTTTTGTGTATCCATTTATTTAAAATAATGATAGAACCGCAAATATATAAAATTTATATAAATCACACAGTAGTTACATTAAAACCTACTGAAGATTTAACAATTTATGATGCCAAAAGAGATGGCTCACTCATCATAAAATATTCTGGCAAACCAGTGCATTTGCTAAAATATATTAGTCTTTTGGAAAAACCCAATGAAATAAAATATATTACTTTTCATTTTGAGGATTTTAAAAAATTAAAAATAGATTTTAAAGCACACTTCACAGAAATAGAGGCAGGTGGCGGGCTTGTGGCCAATGAATTGAATGAGTTTTTATTTATTTTTAGACGCGGTTCCTGGGATTTGCCCAAAGGAAAAATAGATAAAGGAGAAACCAAAAAAGAGGCTACCATGCGTGAAATAACAGAAGAAACAGGCGCAAAAAACTTGAAAATTATAAGAAAACTTATGGTTACAAGGCATACATATAGAGGAAATGTAGGTAGAAGATACATTAAAAAAACTCATTGGTACCTTATAAGTACGGTCAAACAACCCCTCAAGCCACAAATCAATGAGGATATAGAAAAAGCTGAATGGCTCTCATTACAAGGTTTTTTTAGTATGAGAAGAACAGTTTACCCCAATATTTTGGACGTTATTCATACACAAGACTTACAAGGAATAGAAAGTAAAATCGCCATTAAAATCAAGTAATATGTTTAATAATATTCAATGGTTAACATTTTTTAAAAAATCTATCGTTTTGGTATTGACTATTACAGTGGCTTGGGTGTTGATATACCGAGTTATCAGTCCACCTTTCACATGGCTGATGCTCCAAAATAGACTTTTCTCAGATGCACCTATCCAGTATGACTACAAAAATATCTCACAAATATCTCCCCATCTTCAAGTATGTGTGATGGCTACAGAAGATCAAAAGTTTGGCCAACACCACGGATGGGATATAGAAGCCATTCAAAAAGCAATCCAAACAAATAAAAAAGGAAAACGTAAATTTGGGGCCAGTACTATCACCCAACAAGTGGCCAAAAATGTATTTTTGTACCCAAAACGTTCGTATATTCGTAAATCACTTGAAATGTATTTTACTTTTTGGATTGAGACTCTTTGGCCCAAACACCGCATCCTAGAGATGTATCTCAATGTAGCAGAAATGGGCGACGGCATCTATGGGGCAGAAGCTGCCGGTCAAGTTTACTTTAAAAAGAATGCAGCCCAATTGACACTTACTGAATCAGCGGCAATAGCTTCCATTCTTCCTTCGCCCAAAAAGTATAAAATAAAAAATCCAGGCCCATATATCGCCAGAAGACAACAGCAAGTTAAAAAATTGTATAAATCTTTAAATAGTTTGGCTTTTTTGAGTAGTATTTATGTGAAATATGGAGAAGAGATGGAGGAGTAGGAGGGGAAATGACAGCACAACTCCTGTTACCAAAATATGATTTATATTTAGATATTGAAAGTGTTAACTAAAAAGTAGCAAATGAAATTTTATTCTAATTTTCCAAATCCTCATTGTATTTATTCTAGCATTAAAAAATTTCAATTCACCACCAAAATTTTAGTAACCAAAGATTCGGTACCAAAAGAGACATTATCATTCGCGCTAAAGACCAAATATACACCCGAAGCTGCTTTGTTACCGTTGTAATCTCTACCATTCCATATAGCTTGTCCACCTAAGGCTCTTGTTTCGTATATGAGTTTTCCGCTGATATCGGTTATTTTTACATTGGCATCTCTCACCAATCCTTTGATAGCTATATCTCCTAAATAATCTGGTCGAACGGGGTTGGGGAAAGCATAAACATCTGTGCTGTGTACACGTCGTCCTTCTGTGGTGGGCGTTTTGTAAGATTGGAGACCATCGGGTGTGATAATAAACATTTCACCTGTTTGGCCATTGAACGATAAATGCGTCACACGATTATTCATAAGTGGTGAGTTGTTAATGTCAAATTTTGCAATTTCTTCTGCGCCATCTGGCGACTGTACAAAAATGCCATTACGTGTTCCGAACCATTTTCGATTAGCTCCATCCACTGCCATCGACAATATATCTTCGAACGCTAATAATGGTGCTGGTATATCATCTACCACTACTCGCCTTCGATTCCCCATACATGATGTATTGAATGGATCTCCGCATTCAAAGACCACAGGCCCTTCGTCCGTTCCTACCCAAACAGAACCGTCTAAATCTACCATGACACAATTGACCCTATTTCCTCTAATTTCACTATTGCTTCTAGTGATGTACCGCATTTTGTCATCAGTAGGGTCGGCGAGGCTGCCATTTTCGCTAAAAACTACAATTCCCGTACCTGTGCCATGAACGGGCATCCACTTGTTTCCTTGGTTGTCTATGGCTATTTGATGTATTTGGTTGTTACCCGGTAAAGAAAAAGAATGCCAAACATCACTTTTTGTTTTTACTATAAGTGGCCTTGGTGCTAAATAATTACTAATCCATAAGTTGGCATCTTTATCTAATGCAAGACCGCTAATACGTGTTCGCCTCGAATCGCCTACAGCTCCCTGTAAGATGGAATTGTTCAGATCCCAATGGTTCGATATCGTTTCGGTATCTTCATCGAATAGCATTAAGCCGCTCAAATAGCTGCCGAGATAGACTTTGTTTTCGGTAGGAAGCGGCATAAGAGTAAATAAATTTGAAAATTCCTTTCCACCTTCTCTTTCGGATTTGAAGTCTGGGACTCTATCTGGTACGTAGTTTTCCCACCGATTGCTTTGAAAAGTTGTGAATCCTCTATTTGTCCATCCATAGCCAAAATCTTCAGTTACGCCATTGGTGGCCATATAGGCCTTATCTTTTTTGAATCGAACCTGGCTAAATACATTGGTCGAAGGCACTGAAAATGTAAGAGTTTTACAAGAACTACTTGATTTGTTTTCTTGATATTTTATAGGATCCCAATTATCACCATACCAAATTCTGCCTTTTTCATCTTCTATGGCAAAATGTGCTATCCGGCCACAGCCATAACCACCATCTACATAAGAGTTGTCTGAATTGAAATATAAAAGCTTAGTATTGTCGCCTCTTCTTATTCCCACCATCAATTGACTCCCTTCTGACGACAAAAATACTATACTTTCGTCTGAGTGGGGTTTATATATGCTTTGGAAATTTTCTAAAGATTGGGCCGAATACAATTCATTATTGATGTTGAGGTAAAGAGTATTATACTTTATGGCTGTATGTTTTGTTTCGCACCATGTGGGTAAACCGTTTTTCCCATCTAACTTTTGCCATGCACCAAAATCTGATAAGTTAGTCCCGGATAGTGAAGCTGCAAAAAGACCTTCGTCGCTACCTGAAAATATTTGGTTTTGCCATGTTGCTATGGTGTTGATTTTTAATTGCGTGAAGGTAGTGAATGGAAAAGTTAAGGTTTCCATATTCAGGCCCAAAATACCAAAATCTGTGGCTATATATGCTGTTCTTTTGTCGCTTATAAAAAGTTGATTGATATCTTTGCTCCCTATAATGTTAGTATTAGTGTTGATAAAAGGTAAATTTATCACTTCATTGCCTCTGATAATGTCTATATTTTGATTGGAATATATGACAATGAGTTGATCATTCAGCTTGTCAAAATACACCTCAGAAACACTTGCATCTGACAATCCATCCTCTTTGGCCAAAAAACTAACTGATAGGTCTTCTTTATCCAAAGTGATGAGCCCCTTAGAAGACGAGTATATAATTTTATCTTCACTTTGTGTTACTTTTACACCTTCTTGATAGGCAATGTGCGATTTCCATTGACCCAATGCCAATTCACTTTGAGCGTTTATGTTGATAAAAATAAAAGGGAGTCCAAAAATGATAAATAAAAAAGTTTTGTATCTCATAAATAAGGATTTGTATTAAAATTGTAAATAACTAGATCAAAATATTGGGCTTTGATTAAAATTCTATTCTACTTTTATTTTGTCATATTAGCTTATTATTTAAGATGGGCGTGCCCTTTCGCTGTGCTACAGGTCAGGCTATCCGCTTTACTTCGTGTTCGCTTCTATCCTTCACGCATCAAAACGAGGTAGTAGAAGCTCAAAACAAATGATTTCACAAAATCAATATCTGTGCAAAGTATTAAAGTAAAAATGAGTTATTTATTGTATTTAATGGTCAAATTCGAGGAAAAATCACTTAATAAGTGAGACGTCACCTACTATTGTTTCAGTGGAATCATCAATATATTCAAGTTCTGCCATCCATACATATACACCTGATTCGGCCTGTATTCCATTGTAAAAACCATCCCAACCCACCGAAATATCTCCTGGCAAAATGTTTTGGGAAGCAAATACATTGTTTCCCCATCGGTCATAGATTTTCAAATTATTTATGATTTTCACCGAATTGTATAAAGGGTAGATAGTAAATTTTTTATTTCCAACATTACTACTTGGTTTGAAAATATTCGGGGCAATATATCCTTTCAGTATTTTTACTCGAACGGTGACATTGTCCAATTTTTGGCAACCATTTTTGTCGGTAACTATCAAAGTGTATTCAGTATCGGTATCTGGTGATGCTATGGGCTGCCAACAGTCCGAACAGTCGAGGCTTGTAGATGGTGTCCATTCAATCTGACCTATATTTGATATAGATAAATTTCCATTGCCTTGCAGTTGGGCTTGTTCTCCGAGGAATATTTCGATATCTTCTCCAGCAGAAATTTGATAATCTTCAGGCGCCTCAATTCTAAACTTCGTGGTCAATTCACATCCTCTTGCATCTACAATTTTGTAATCATATTCCCCAGGTCCTAATTCCAAAGTGGAGTTTATTGATGTTGTTTGATTGTTAAGGAGTAGCGAGTATGGAGAAGTTCCACCCAAAATATTTCCTAGTTCTACTTTTCCTTTTTCTCCAAAACAAAGCGGTTGGACAATATTTATGTTTGCTTGTTCAGGTCCTAATTCTTTGGATATTTGAATATCTAGAGCAGAAGAACACCCATTATCGACATTCAATCCCACGAGGGTGATTATTCCAATTGTGTCGATAAGAATAGATGACGTTCCAGAAAGCCATTGGTCTTTTAATCGCCATTCAAATTCGATATTTTCATGAAGTGAGACTGCACTTAAATTTACAAAATCTTCATTACAACCAATGACATTGGGGCCTTCTATACTTAATTGTGGTTTTTCAAAATCACTTTTTACAAGTACAGGGTGTATCGATTTGCAGCCGTGAATATTTGTCGTTTCTAAATAACCGGTGATTGAGTTCTCAACTCTTAATGAATCTTGTTGAGTTGATACTCCATCTAATATCCAATTGTACACAATATCAGAAATGTAATTATTGTCTATCAACCAATCTGTATCGCGGTAACAATTAAGTGATATGTCAGATACATCAGCATCATGCGCATCAAAAAAACCTAGGACATCTATGCTTAAAGTTGAGTCGCAACCATTAGGAGCAACTACTCTAACATGGTATAGGCCAGGAGAAGAAACAAAGTATGATAGACCTGAACGAAGAGTATCATTAATATAATACTGATGCGTATTATCACCAATAATCTCAAGTAATCGAACGGGATGGTTACAATCTAAATGTTCACATTCTGCATTCAAGCTTGGAGGTTGTACGTCTTGTTCTATAGTAAAACTTTTCATTTCTGTACACCCATTGACATCGTTTATTAGGGTGAGACTATATTCACCAGGGTCTGAAAGGGCAGGGTTAATGCCTAATTGTACGGAACCGTTGGGCCCTGTCCACGAATATAATGTATAGTCTCTGGCTATGATTGTAGGAAAAACTGTATCATTGTTACAATCCAATATATCGTCGGCAACTATAGCTAAAGTTGGTCTTAAAGTATCCACATCAATACTGACCCAAATAGAATCTTTACACCCATCTAAGGATTCAGCTTCTATGACATATTCCCCAGAAATTCGGCTATTGATAATGTTACTAGTTCCTGTGGTTCTGTCGGGTCCAACCCAAACTATCTGGGAAGGAATACTAATGTTGATTTCTATTATCCCATTGGGATTTATACAGTCAATGTGCGAAACGTCAAAAGAAATTTCAGGAAAATTTTGTGATGCTGGCATGGTGTAAATCTGTGTGTTGATACATCCGTTTTCACCTGTTACTGTCAAGGTATAATCGCCGGCAACCTCTATGATGGGTTGAGTATCTGTAGAGTATAAACCATGACCTTGCCATACTATTCGGGTGGAGTCCACGGTAGTCGTGTAGAATCTCCCAAAATTATTGATACAATCTATAGAATCTAAAGATACATTAAATTGTGGAAGCTCAAAATCACTATAAACTGTTATAGAATCCAAAGAGGTACAACCATTTTTATCCATGATTGTCACATAATATAGGCCTTGTGTTTCAACGGTTAAAGTATCTATCGACGTGATATTATTGTTTCTATCTTCCCACGATACATTTACAATATTTTGCTGATTAAGCAAATGTAGGTCTAGTTCTTCTTTAATACAGTTCAGAGTGTCAATTACAGGCAAGTCATAAGTGAAGTTTGGGGGAATTTGCACTATAACTACACTATCAGTATAAGTACAGTCAACACCTAAAAACAATGTGAAGTAATAGGCTCCTTCCGAACCTACAATAATACTATCTCCTTGATTTGAAGTACTTAAAATGTTGTTTCCCATCCATACGATACTGTCGATAGGTGATAAGACATCTAAATGGATGATTGCAGTATCAATACTACATGTCAAACTGTCTGATATAGCATCATAGCTTAATTGAGGGATATTGAGGACTACTTCCACCTCTTCTTCAGAAATACAACCATTATTTCCCGTCACTACAAATGTATAAAACCCAGCAGACCGCACTGAGATTGTAGATTGATTACCAATAAAACCGTTGGGTCCATACCAGGATATTTCTGTAAAAGAGGAGCCTGTTTGGCCATTCAACAATGTAATGTTGTTGCTACAATCTAATTCAAGATTACCTACGACAAAAATATCAGGGGGAATAGTGTCTATTTCTACTTCAAAAGTTTCTTCTTGTTCGCAGCCATTGCTACTGGTAACTGTGACAGTATAAGACCCTGGCGCTCCAACTGTGATAACAGATGTATTATTGTTACTGTTTATTGTCCCTTGACTTGTATCCCATAGATAGTCAAAATTTAAGTCAGGAGTGGCAATCGCTGTTATCTCTACAGTGGTGTTGGTACAGTCTAAGTTAACTGGTTGAAAATCTAATATTTCAAAAGTTTCTAAAGT